>NZ_AYWU01000008.1:0-181228 GCF_000502375.1 Mesorhizobium sp. L48C026A00
GTCTTGGTCGATTCTGGCAATCACCAAACTGGCACATCGCGATGCCGTCGGGAGGGGGCATCCACTCCATCAGATTCTGACCACTAGGTGTCGAAGATGTCCTCTCTTTCGTCGTGACGGCTTGTTGGTCAGGAGCAGAATGTGTATATTTAGTCCAATCTATACACATCGAGAAGCACCATGCGAACCAACATCGAACTCGACGACGAATTGATCGCGGAGGCCATGGCCGCCTCCGGCCTCAAGACCAAGAAAGCGACGATTGAGGCGGCGCTGCGCAGTCTGGTGCGCCGGCACAGGCAGGATATGGCTATCGCCGCCCTTGCTGGCGCCGGCTGGGAGGGCGATCTCGACGCCATGCGGGAAGGCCGTTCGCCCGATCGGCAGCGATGATCGTCGTCGACAGTTCCGTGTGGATCGCCCATCTCCGCAATACGGACAGCGTCTCGGTCGGCAAGCTCAGGCATCTCGATGACACACAGGAGATTCTGGTCGGAGACTTGATCCTGCTGGAAGTGCTGCAAGGCGCGCTCAACGAACCGCATGCCCAACTGATCGAGCGGAACCTCCGACAATTCGCCATCGTTCCGATGCTGGATCCGGCGACGGCAGTCGAAGCTGCCCGAAACTACCGCATGCTCCGGCAGCGGGGCATCACCATCCGCAAGACAGTCGATATGATTATCGGCACATTCTGCATCCTGGGCGGACACGCGCTGTTGCATGATGACCGAGACTTCGACCCGATGGTTCGTTACCTCGGCCTGCGCGCCGCATGAGAACGACGTGCAACGAGACCTCTGTAGCGGTTATCGTCAGGCCCCTGCCCGCTCCATGCCGAGGCGGGCGATGCGGCGAAGCTCGTCGATCGGGGTCAGGCCGCCGCTGCGCTCATAGTGCCAGAAGGTCCAGCCGTTGCAGGCATCCAGCCCCTGCACTTCCGCGCCGATCTTGTGGATCGATCCGGCGCTGCCGCCGACCGCCACAGTGCCGTCGGCGCGCACCCTGGCCGCCCAGCGCTTCTTGGCGTCGTAGAGCGTGGCGCCCGGCAGCATCAGCCCGGTGTCGATGAGGCTGACGAAAGCGACGCGCGGCTCGGCGCGCTTGCCGGTAAGCACGGTAAGAGCAGCGCCGTCCAGCGGCCGGACTGCATCGATGCGCTCGTTGGCGGCGTCGATATAGGCCTGCTCGCGCTCGATGCCGACGAAATGGCGGCCGAGGCGCTTGGCCACGGCGCCGGTGGTGCCGGAGCCGAAGAAGGGATCGAGCACGATATCGCCGGGCTTCGTCGAGGCCATCATGATGCGGGCGAGCAGCGCTTCGGGCTTCTGCGTCGGATGCAGCTTGTCGCCATTTTCGTTCTTGAGGCGCTCAGCGCCGGTGCAGATCGGAAACAGCCAGTCGGACCGCATCTGGATGTCGTCGTTCGACGCCTTCAGCGCTTCGTAGTTGAAGGTGTAACCCTTGCCCTTCTGATCGCGCGAGGCCCAGATCATCGTCTCATGGGCGTTCTGGAAGCGGCGGCCGCGGAAATTCGGCATCGGATTGGTCTTGCGCCAGACGACATCGTTGAGGATCCAGTACCCCAGATCCTGCATCTTGGCGCCGACCCTGAAAATGTTGTGGTAGGAGCCAATGACCCAGATGGTGCCGTTGGGCTTCAACACGCGGCGCGCCGCCAGCAGCCAGGCCCGGGTGAAGGCGTCGTAGACCTCAAAACTTGCGAACTGGTCCCAGTCGTCGTCGACGGCATCGACCTTGGACTGGTCGGGCCGGTGCAGATCGCCGTCGAGCTGCAGATTGTAGGGCGGATCGGCAAAGATCACGTCGATGGATTTTTCGGGCAGCCGGTCGAGCGCGGCGACGCAATCGCCCTTCAGGATCGTATCGAGCCATTCGGATTGCTGGGGAGCATGGGAAAGCTCGTCGAGAAGACGCACGGCAGACATTGTGACACCCAAAGCACGCGTTACTGTTTACTCCCTGTTATGGTTACCGATCAGCGTAAATATTCGGTGAAGGCCGAGGGTGCGGACCCCGGGTAATTTGCGAAGATCCGCCTGTTGGTGTATGCCGCGCCGCCTGAACCGTCCCAGCCTCCTCCCTCCCGCTTTTCGGATCGCTATGCCCCAGCCAGACCTTGTCATCTTCGATTGCGACGGCGTGCTCGTCGATTCCGAAATCATCGCCGCGCGCATCGAGGCCGAGCTTTTGACGTCGGCCGGCTACGAGATATCGGCCGAGGAGATTTCCGAGACCTATGCCGGGCTGACCTTCAAGGACATCATGATGCGGGTCGAGGAAAAATCCCGCGTCCCATTCCAAGCCTCGCTGATCGATCGCGCCGAAGACCTGGTCGACCGCCGGCTGCGCAGCGACGTGCGCGCCGTCGACGGGGTGCACGAGGCGGTCGCCGCGGTGACGGCGCCGCGCTGCATCTGCTCGAATTCGCGCACCGAGCGGATCGAATTCATGTTGGAGAAGGTGCATCTGCTGCCGTTTTTCAGCGGCCGGATTTTTTCCTCGCTGGAAACACCTAGCGGAAAATCCAAGCCGGCGCCCGACGTGTTTCTCTTTGCCGCGGCAAAGCTCCAGGCCGATCCGGCGAACACCTTCGTCATCGAGGATTCCGTGCATGGCGTGACCGGCGCCAGGACAGCCGGCATGCGTGTGATCGGCTTCACCGGAGCGGCGCACAGCTATCCCGGCCATGCCGACGCGCTGACCGAGGCCGGCGCCGAAACGGTCATCCGCCGCTGGGCGGAACTGAAAAGCGTGATCTCCGCCCTGTCGGAGTGGTCGGCGGATGCGTGAAGCAGGCGTCCAAATGGACGCGCAGATCCAAAGCCGCGGCTATTCGGCCGCGGCAACCTTCTTGTCAGTCTTCTTCGGCGGGCCTTCGTCATAGCCGGCGAACACCTGATAGTCCCGCGCGGTGGGTTCGGGAACGACAACGTTCGAATCGGTGAAGACGAACTGGGTGGCACTCGAGGGATTGGTAACCTGGACCTGATGTTGGTGAAGCTGCGAGTAAAGGACCTCCTTGCCATGCATCACAGCGATACGGATCGGCATGGTGATGGTGCCAGGGCTGAACATCGGTCCCGGAACGACCTTGCCGGCGACGGCGATCTTCATCGTCAGCGAGCCGTTGGCGCGGATGCAGTCGCGGGTCACATCGGTGATCGAGGCCTGATAGACGATCTTGGCGGAATCATCCTGCTGGCCGCTGCTCGCGTCAAGCGCAGCAGCTTCCGCATCCAGGGTGGCGGCTTTTTTCTTGAGCTTTTGACTGCCCTTGGCATAGGTATTGAAGAAGGCGGTGCCGTCGCGCAGCGTCACTTTCGGACAATAGGCCAGCAATTGGCTGGCGAGAACCTTGGGGTCCGGCGGTGGTGGCGGTGTCGTGTCCTTCTTTCCGAAGCCCAGCATGCTGCTGCCGCCTGATTGGCAGCCTGCGGCGGTAAGCATAAAGCCGGCGAGCGCCAGACCCGCGACAAAACGACCGTTAAATGTATGAAACGCCATGAACTGCACTTCCCTCTCGCAAAGCGGGTGACGTATATCAACCGCGCGGCAAAAATGCGACTGAGCAAGTACGGAAATTAACCACTTTGCCGCGGACAATACCGCCCGGCAGCAATGGAACATGACGATGCGTTATGTGAGTACCCGCGGGGAAGCGCCCGTGCTTGGATTTTCCGACGCTGTGCTGGCGGGTTTGGCGCGCGATGGCGGACTTTATGTCCCTGAAACCTGGCCGCAGTTTTCGGCAGCTGAGATCCGCGCGATGCGCGGCCTTGCCTATCCCGACCTCGCCATCCGCGTGCTGTCGCCGTTTCTCGGCGGCGAGATCGCGATGCCGGTGTTCGAACGCCTGGTGCGCGAAGCCTATGCGACGTTCCGTCACGAGGCGGTCTGCCCGCTGGTGCAGACCGGCTCGAACGTGTTCATTCTGGAACTCTTCCATGGCCCGACGCTTGCCTTCAAGGACGTCGCCATGCAGCTTCTCGCCCGGCTGATGGACCATGTGCTTGCCGAACGCAACCAGCGCGCCAGCATTGTCGGCGCCACCTCCGGCGATACCGGCGGGGCCGCCATCGATGCCTTCGCCGGGCGCAACCGCACCGACATCTTCGTTCTTTTCCCGCACGGCCGGGTCTCGCCGGTGCAGCAGCGGCAGATGACGACGTCCATCGCCGTAAATGTCCATGCGCTGGCGGTCGAAGGCAATTTCGACGATTGTCAGGGCCTGGTGAAGGACATGTTCAACGATCACGGTTTTCGCGACCGGGTATCGCTGTCCGGCGTCAATTCGATCAACTGGGCCCGCATCATGGCCCAGATCGTCTATTACTTCTCATCGGCGCTGTCGCTCGGCGCGCCCGACCGGCCGATTTCGTTCACGGTGCCGACCGGCAATTTCGGCGACATCTTCGCCGGCTACGCCGCCAAGAAGATGGGGCTGCCGATCGAGCGGCTGATCATCGCAACCAACGACAACGACATTCTGGCGCGCACGCTGTCGAGCGGCGAGTACCGCACGAAAGGCGTCTTTTCGACCACGTCGCCGTCGATGGACATCCAGGTCTCTTCGAATTTCGAGCGCTTGCTGTTCGAGGCGGCCGGCCGCGACGCCTCTACCGTGCGGCGCTACATGAGCGGCCTCAAGCAGTCCGGCGCCTTCACCATCGAAGCCGGCGAGATCGCCAGGATCCGCTCCGAATTCGACGCCGGCCGCTCGACCATGGACGAAGTCGCCGCCACGATCCGCTCGACGCTCGCAGCCAGCAACTATCTGCTCGACCCGCACACGGCCGCGGCCATGCACGTTGCGGTTGCAAAAGCCACCAATGCCGTGCCGATGGTGGTGCTGGGCACCGCCCATCCGGCAAAGTTCCCCGCCGCCGTCGAAGCGTCCAGCGGCGTGTCGCCTGCCCTGCCCGCATGGCTAGGCGGGTTGATGACTTCAGAGGAAAAATACACGGTACTTCCATCCGACCTGAAAATGGTGGAAGATTATGTTAGCCGCCACACGCGGGCGGCAAATTAGGGAGTATCAGCTATATGGGTGTTGAGGTAAGCCGTCTGTCGAACGGCCTGACAGTCGCCACCGAAACCCTTCCAAGCCTCGAATCCGTCGCTCTTGGCGCCTGGATCAAATCAGGCGCCCGCAATGAGCGTAGCGAAGAGCACGGAATGGCCCACCTGCTTGAACACATGGCGTTCAAGGGAACCAGAAGGCGCAGCGCCTTCGAGATCGCCTCCGAAATCGAGGATGTCGGCGGCGAGATCAATGCCGCCACCAGTGTCGAGACCACCTCCTATTATGCCAGGGTGCTGAGCGACGACGTGCCCCTGGCCGTCGATATCCTGTCCGACATCCTGCAGGAATCCGAGTTCGACCCGCAGGAGCTGGAGCGCGAGCAGCATGTGATCCTGCAGGAGATCGGCGCCGCACACGATACACCCGACGACGTCGTCTTCGACCACTTCACCGAGACGGCCTTCCGCCACCAGACGATCGGCCGCTCCATCCTCGGCACGCCGGAAACCGTCAAATCCTTCACCTCGAAGCAATTGCACAAATTCATCGAACGGCAATATGGCGCCGAGCGCATGGTGGTCGTTGCCGCCGGCGACATCAAGCACGACAACTTCGTGCGCGAGGTCGAGAAGCATCTCGGCGGTTTCCGCAGCAAGTCCGACAACACCATGCCGCAATATGCGCAATATGTCGGCGGCGATTTCCGCGAGGACCGCGACCTGATGGACGCGCAGATCGTGCTGGGGTTCGAGGGCCGCGCCTATCATGTACGCGACTTCTACGCCTCGCAGGTCCTGTCGATGATCCTTGGCGGCGGCATGTCGTCGCGTCTTTTCCAGGAGGTCCGCGAAAAGCGCGGGCTGTGCTATTCGGTCTATGCATTCCACTGGGGTTTTTCCGATACCGGCATATTCGGCGTCCATGCCGCGACCGGGCAGAGCGATATCGCCGAATTGGTGCCGGTGGTCATCGGCGAGTTGCAGAAGGTCGGCGAGAACATCCTGCAGGAGGAACTCGACCGGGCACGCGCCCAGTACCGTGCAGGCCTGATCATGTCTGCCGAAAGCCCAGCCAGCCGCGCCTCGCAGATCGCCCGGCAAATGCTTCTGTTCGGCCGGCCGATCGCCAAGGAAGAGCTGATGGAACGGCTGTCGGCGTTGACGGTCGAGCGGTTAACGGACCTGTCGTCACGGCTGTTTTCGACCAAGCCGACGCTGACTGCCGTCGGACCGGTGGGCACGCTCGCTCCCTATGAGGCGGTCCTCGAGTCGCTTTCGGGCACGCAGACCACGGCCCGAAAGCTCGCCGGCTAAGTCCATCAAAGCGTCATGTTCGCGCTCCCTTTCTTTCGCCGTGACCTGCCGGCACTGAAGGGTGACCGGGTCACGCTGCGCGTGCCGCTGACCAACGACTATCGTGAATGGTCGGTGCTGCGCGGGGAAAGCCGCGCCTTCCTGGAGCCGTGGGAACCGCGCTGGAACCCCGACGAGCTCGACCGCACGGCCTGGCGGCATCGCCTCAGCCGCTATCGCGAAGACTATGCGCAGGGAACGGCCATAGCCTTCTTCATCTTCGACAAAAGCAACGGCAAGCTTGTCGGTGGAATCACCCTCGGCAATATCCGCCACGGCGTCGCGCAAAGCGGCCATATCGGCTACTGGATCGGCGAGCGCTACAGCGGCCGTGGCCTGATGACCGACGCGGTCAAGGTGGTGACGCGCTTCGCCTTCGATACGCTGAGGTTGCACCGGATCGAAGCTGCCTGTATTCCCGACAACGCCCGGTCGATCCGCGTGCTTGAAAAAGCCGGATTCCGGCGCGAAGGACTTCTCCGATCCTATCTCAGGATCAACGGCATCTGGCAGGACCACTACCTCTACGCCCGGATCGAGGACGATCCGCCGGGCGCGGAAACGAAGGACTGATTTTGACGAATTTCCTGCGAATCGGGTCGTTGTTCGCCTTTGTGCTGACGGCAATCGTCGTGCTCTGCGCGGCGTCTTCGGCCTTCGCCGTCGAACCGATCAAGATTGCCCGCGACGATGTGGCGCTCGACCTTTCGGGTGCCGTCGAAATATACCGCAACCAGGGCGAGAATTTTCAGGTGTCGACTGCTCCGGGACCGGACGGCATCGTGCGGCGCATCGAGGTCGAGGCCAATGATGCGCGCTCGACCGGCGACTGGGCGGTGTTCGCGCTTGCCAACACCACCGACCAGCAGCTCGACAGGCTGATCGTCGCACCGCATTTCCGGCTGGTGAATTCCGGTATCTTCTGGCCGGATCTCGGCTCGACCCGCATTGCCGCGATCACGCCCAGCGAGGGCTTCGCGCTTGACCGCCAGAGCAGCCCCGACGCTGATGTGTTCCGGGTGACGCTGAACCCCGGAACGGTGATCACCTTCATTGCCGAACTGGCGTCGCCCAAACTGCCGCAGGTCTATCTTTGGGAGCCGGAATCCTACAAGGATTCGGTCAATTCCTACACGCTGTTTCGCGGCATCGTCATCGGCATCGCCGGCCTCCTGGCGCTGTTCCTGACCATCCTTTTCGTCGTCAAGGGGACCTCGATGTTCCCGGCAACCGCAGCACTCGCCTGGGCGGTGCTCGCCTACATCTGCATCGATTTCGGCTTTCTCAACAAGGTCCTGGAAATATCGCCCGGCAACGAGCAGATGTGGCGGGCCGGAACGGAGGTGGCGCTTGCAGCGACGTTCGTGGTGTTCCTGTTCGCCTATCTCAACCTTAACCGATGGCACGGCCATTTCAGCTACGGCGCTCTGGTCTGGATTCTGGGGCTGCTGCTGATCGCCGGCGTTGCAATCGTCGACCCGGCGGTCGCCGCCGGCATCGCCAGGCTGTCCTTCGCCGCTACCGCGCTGACCGGCCTCGGCCTGATCATCTTCCTCGGCATACGCGGCTACGACCGTGCCATCATGCTGGTGCCCAGTTGGGTCATGGTCCTGTTGTGGCTATGCGGGTCGTGGATGGCGATCACCGGCATGCTCGACAATGACATCGCCCAGCCGGCACTGGGCGGCGGGCTGATCCTCATCATCCTGCTCATCGGCTTCACCGTAATGCAGCACGCCTTTGCCGGCGGTGCGCTGCATCAGGGCCTGTTCTCCGATCTCGAACGGCAGGCGCTGGCCGTGGCCGGATCGGGCGACACGGTGTGGGACTGGGACGTGATGCGCGACCGCGTCGTCACCAGGCCGGATGTCAGCATCCAGCTGGGCCTTGCGCCCGACAGCCTGGGCGGCGCTGCCCGCAACTGGCTGCCGGTACTCCATGCCGACGACCGCGACACCTTCCGAACGACGCTCGACGTGGTGCTTGAACACCGGCGCGGCCGGGTGTCGCAGAATTTCCGCCTGCGCGGCGCCGACGGGCACTATCACTGGTTTTCGCTGCGCGCCCGGCCGGTGATCGGATCGGACGGCGAGGTCATCCGCTGCGTCGGCACCATGGTCGACGTGACGGAGCAGAAGAAGTCCGAGGAGAGGCTGTTGCACGATGCCGTGCACGACAATCTGACCGGCCTGCCGAACCGGGAATTGCTTATGAACCGGCTGGAGGCGATCATCTCGATCGCGCGCACCGAAGAGAAGGTCCGTCCCACCGTCTTCGTCATCGACATCGACCGGTTCAAGCAGGTCAATGACGGGCTCGGCATCTCGGCCGGAGATACCATCCTGCTCACTGTTGCGCGCCGGCTGCACCGGCTGCTCAAGCCGAAGGATTCGCTGTCGCGCTTTGCCGGCGACCAGTTCGCGCTGATGCTGCTTTCCGAGCAGGACCCGGCCCGCATCGCAGCCGTTGCCGATGCCATCAAGCATGCGATCAACAATCCGATTACCTTTGCCAAGCGCGAGATCGTGCTGACCGCCTCGATCGGTCNCTACCCGGAATGGTCGCCGGAGCGCTTCCGGCGTTGGGCTCGCTCGATCGGTCTGGTCACCTGGACCTCGGCGCAGAGTTCGGCCGAGGACATGGTCAAGGACGCCGAGCTTGCCATGCACCAGGCCAAGCGTTTTGGCGGCGACAGGATCGAACCGTTCCGACCCGCCTTCCGCACCGTCGGCACCGACCGGCTGCAGTTCGAGTCCGACCTGCGCCGCGCCATCGAACGGCGCG
Source organism: Mesorhizobium sp. L48C026A00 (assembly GCF_000502375.1). Classification (NCBI taxonomy): domain Bacteria; kingdom Pseudomonadati; phylum Pseudomonadota; class Alphaproteobacteria; order Hyphomicrobiales; family Phyllobacteriaceae; genus Mesorhizobium; species Mesorhizobium sp. L48C026A00. Next base: position 9,184 of record NZ_AYWU01000008.1, read on the forward strand.
AATTCACACTCGCCTACCAGCCCATCGTGCGGCTGGAAGACGGCAGCGTTGCCGGCTTCGAGGCGCTTTTGCGCTGGGACCATCCGCGTCGCGGCATGATCCCGCCAGGCGATTTCATCCCGGTCGCCGAGAGCTGCGGCCTGATCGTGCAGCTTGGCTTGTTCGCCATGCAGCAGGCCGCCGAAGATCTGGCGGGATGGCAAAAGCAGATCGGCGACGCGCCGCTGTCGGTTTCGGTCAACCTGTCCAGCCGACAGCTCATCCGCCGCGATCTGGTCAGCGACGTTCGCTCGGTGATCGCGCGGGCCAATCTGAAGCCGCGCTGTTTCCGACTCGAGCTCACCGAATCGCTGGTGATGGACAATCCCGAGCAGACAGCCCATGTGCTGAACAAGCTGAAGAAGCTTGGCATCGGCCTGTCGCTGGACGATTTCGGCACCGGCTACTCATCGCTGGCCTATCTGACGCGCTTTCCCTTCGACACGATCAAGATCGACAAGAGCTTTGTCGACGACACGACACCGAAGCGCGCGGTGCTGCTCAAATCGATGGTCAACATGGCGCATGAACTTGGCCTTTCGGTCGTGGCCGAGGGCATTTCGGACGAAAGCGATGCGCTCGAACTGCGCCAGATGGGCTGCGAATATGTGCAGAGCTTCATGTTCGGCGCGCCGATGCCCGGTGATCAGGTGCTGAGGACGCTGAAGGAACAGTATCCGCTGACCCGGGCTTGATCTTGTTCATGTCGTTGTCCCAAAACCGCTGCCCTTTTTGGGCGGCATGAGCCTGGCGATTGGCACCCGCTGAAGCGCATCGGCAAGGTCTCGCTTCCCGCGGCTCGGCACTCCATCAATAGCACGACCAGAGGTCACGCGACTGTGAACTGGGAGTATTGGTTTGCGGCTCGCGCTGTGCATCATACCGACTTCGCGAAATCGGTGCGAAGAGCGGACCCGCTGATAATTCAGCCTGCTGCCCGGAATCACCGGGTCATGATGGAGGCCCAACTGATGAATTTCGACAAGATTTCTGCTTGGGCTCCGGTGTGGTTAAGCGTCGTGAGGATCATGTCGGCGCTGCTGTTTCTGGAGCACGGAACTCAAAAGCTCTTCAATTTTCCGCCCGCGCCCGAGCCGATGCAACTGTCGGGGCTTATTGTGATCCAGGCATTGATCGAGCTGATCGGAGGCGCGCTGCTTGCCCTCGGACTCTTCACCCGGCCCGTCGCGTTCATTCTGTCCGGCAACATGGCGGTCGCCTATTTCATGGCGCATGCGCCGCAAAACTTCTTTCCGGTTGTCAACGAGGGCGACTCGTCGATCCTCTACTGCTTCATCTTCCTGTACTTCTTTTTCGCGGGAGGCGGCGCGTGGAGCGTCGATGCGGCCCGTCGCGGGACCGGCCTCGCGACGCCCTGAACAGGATCGCGAGGGAACTTGCTGGGCGGCTACCAGCGGAGCATGTCCGACAGCCTGCCAGGTCGAAATGATAGGAATTTCCGGCTCCGCTGATCGTCGCTTTCGGGCCCTTCGCTGGACATTCCCCAACACGAGATACGCGCCCTTAGGGCGGCCATTGCCGCACTTTTAACCCGTCGCTTTCCCTTATGCGGGCATCAAATCCCGCATGATCGCGACCGTGCTGCTCGTGTCTAGGTGCCTTCTGTCGGCGATAGAGATAGTTCTCGGGAAGACCGAGGCGACGGCTCGACTGGACGGCCGGAGATGAAGGGAGCACGATGCGCTCGCAGATTGCAGCCGTCGTCTTCACAAAAGCACGCTCCCACGGCTTCAACGTCCAGTGGTCGCCGAGTGCCAACCGCTTGCGGACCCAGCGGGGCAGGATCTCGACAGCTGCCTTCAGAAATGGCCGCTGAAGCGGTTGAGCCACCCCCGGCAAGACGGGAACGTCTTCCATGATCTGCAGGAATTCCAGGACGATCGGCGATGCGACGAGTCTTTGCCTCATCACGTCGAACAGCGCGTAAAGCTCGGCCTGCGACGTGGGCGCGTCAACCGCACCATAGAGAAGCGCGACGGGGCGAGCCTCGGCAAACATCGCATCCCGTTCGAAAAAACGCAATCGATGCACGTAGACGTGATAGGCCTCCATGAAGCCAAACCCGGCCGTCGCTTGCACCCAGTCCAGCAACTCCGGGTCGGTGGCGTGGTATGGCTCACCTTCGCTGGTTCGGCCTGAAACGCGCCCATGCATCCTGACCACACCTTCAATCATGGCCTTGGCCTTGGTCCGGGGACCGTAGACCGTGACCAAGGCGGCGAGGCCGGTGCGCCGTAATCGTCGGAGCGCGTCGGAGCGGAATGTGCTGTGCTGCCAAATGGCGTCGCGAACCCGCGGCTCTGCCAATTCGAGCAGCACCGCCGTAACCCCGCCGATGAACAGCGCAACCGGGTTCTTGAAAATACGCCACGACACCGAGTTGGGCGGCAACAGCGCCGGCTCGCCCTGCGGGGTCGAGAAGTCCATCTGAGATCCGAGCCGCTGGCGCATGAACGACAGCGCAAGGGTGTCCACACGACGCTCAAGCAGGCGAGGCAGAGGAAGGGTGCCCGAATTGCCAAACATGCTCCGACTCTCCTGGCAACGCGTGTGGCTGGCGGATGCAGCACGAACGTCTTGGCCCTTCCGTCGTTCCAAAGATCCAATCTGGCGCGCTGCATAACTCCGCAAGAACACCGGGCCCGGATAGCCATCACGAGCCCGGTCGCGCCGGCCCTATGGGGTAAGATCGAGCGCCGGCACGATTCTGTGATAGGGCAGCCCCGCATCGTCGTTTAGACGCTTCACGTCGACATCGGAGGCAGCGTCAAACAGGCACATGCAGCGCCCGTCCTCCGGTGCGAAGGTCGAGCGCAGATAGCTGATGTCGGTGCCGTTGGAGGTCATCTCGGCGGCTTTGCTGATCGCCGCCTTCTGCGCATCTCCCAGAGCTTCCATGCTGATGCCCTTGAGGTCGCGTTCCACCATGTAGACAGTCATTTCCAGATCTCCTCCTGTGAAAAGTGACCACAGGAGTTGAACGCAGCTGCGGGCGAAAGAGAACGACATTTTTTCTATCGATCGATAGCCGACAGTTATCGATGAAAGGATTACAATGTCGTTTCGTGGAACCGCCTCGGGAGGCTCGCCATGGAGATGTTTCAGGTCCGCTACGTGCTTGCCGCCGCGAAGATGCTGAACTTCACCAAGGCCGCCACCGATTGCAATGTCTCTCAACCGGCGCTCACCAAAGCTGTCAAGACGCTCGAGGATGAGCTTGGCGCGCCTTTGTTCCACCGCGAGGGAAAGCGCGTCCTCCTGAGTGAGTTCGGGCGCTCCATTCTGCCGCATCTTCAGCAGATCATGCAGGAGGCCCACGCAACCAGAACGCTTGCCGACAATTTCAGGCTGCTCAACCAGGTGCCGATCCGCCTCGGCGTCATGTCGACCATCGGCCATGTGAAACTCGCCCGGTTCCTCGCAAAGTTCCAGCGCGACTATCATGGCGTGGAGCTTGAAGTTAGCGAGGCGAGCGTCCAGGAACTGAAAAACAGGCTCGAGCAAGGCGATCTCGATCTTGCCGTTCTCAATCCGCTGGAGGGATTGGGAGCGGCGTTCCGCGTCCATGATCTCTACAGTGAGCGTTACGTCGTCGTGTTCGCGCCGGATCACCGGCTTGCGAGCCTCAATGCAATCAAGTTGGTCGATCTCTCTCAAGAACCCTATGTCGATCGTCTGTCCTGCGAAATGCGGGACCTGGTGATGGGTGCGTGCCGGGAAAGAAACGTCAGCCTTTATGCCCGCTTTCGTTCCGAGCGCGAGGATTGGATCCAATCAATGGTGCTGGCGCGGATCGGCTTCGCCTTCATGCCTGAATATTCGGTGACGTCGCCTGAACTTTTGCAGCGTCCGCTGATCGAACCCGCGGTGGCACGCACGGTGTCCCTGGCTAGCGTTCCCGGCCGGCCCTATAGCCCGGCGACGGCGGCAATGGTCCGAGCTGCCCAGACGTTCGATTGGCCAGGCTAGGCGTTTAGCGCTGAGGCTTGAGCTATGCTGATTTGAGATGCGTCAGATTCAACCTTTCGGCCGCTCGGCCCACGTGGCACTCGTCGTGCACGATCTCAAACAGAACGAGGAGGTTGAGATCAATCCTGTTCAGCATTTCGATGAAATCATATCACTGGATTCAGCATCATCGAAGTGCGATCTCCTGAGCAAGCGGAGCAGCGCAAGGCGCGCTTCGCATCGGAAACAGATGCAGGAGCACCCGCATGCCAGTATCACGACGTTCCCTTCTCGCCGCAGCAAGCGCTGGCGTGGCATTGTCAGAAACTGCAAGATCAACGAAAGCCTCGGCACAGGCTCTTGGGGAGCCTGCGATAGACCAGACGGTTGCCGATCTCGTCGAGCGGTCTGCGGAAGCAAATTCGGCGCTGATGCTCGGGGAGATAACGAAATACTACGAGGTGATCCCACATACCGGGGACTTCCTGCTGATGTCTCCATTCGGAGGAAAGCCCACGCGGGCGTCTGAACTGACTGCCGAGCGGATCGAGGCGATGGGCCGCTTTTTCAAGAACGGCACCTTCAAGCACGAACTTCTTCAAGCCTATGGTTCCGCCGACATGGTGGTCCTCGCGATCATTGAACGCCCGCACGTCGAGGTCGGCGGTCTGCCAGCCCAGGATTGGCCGCTGCGGGTTACCTTGGTCTATCGCCGCGAAGAGGCGGAATGGCGCTTGGTGCATCGGCACGCTGACCCCCTGGTCAAGGGCGTGAGCCTGGAGCAGGCGGCGGCCCTTGCACGCGGCGAAGCCGCGTGATGCGAAGAGTGTTGCCATCCCGACGGAGCGCTCTGGCTGCTGGTCCAAAGCCCGCCGAAGGTTTTCGCTTCTCGTCGATGCAAAACGTCATTCTATGGCGCCGAATGTGGCCCAACGCGCCTTGCGAGCACCTGCTGGCGCCGGTGAAGTAGATCCGCCATAGTCATGCGCCCTGAGGGAGGACGATCATGACCTTGCCCAGCTACGCAATGAACCAGGTAAGTTTCCCGGAGATGTACGAGCGGTGGCTCGTCGGCCCTCTCTTCCGTCCATGGGCCGAGATGGCTCTTGACGAGTTGGAATTGTCTTCGGGCGATCGGCTACTCGATATCGCTTGCGGAACAGGAATAGTGGCGCGCGTTGCTAGAGAGCGGCTCGGTGGAGCCGGATATATCGTCGGTGTCGACGTCAGCGCGGACATGCTTGCAGTGGCACGGGCTGTAGAACCAGCCATCGACTGGCGCCAGGGCAATGCCGGCGAGTTGCCTCTGCGTAGTGGTGAGACCTTCGACGTGGTCGTCTGCCAGCAAGGACTGCAGTTCTTTCCTGACAAACCCGCGGCGGCTGCGCAGATGCGTCGCGCGCTGACGAAGGGCGGCAGGCTAGCGATCGCCACGTGGCGCCCGGACGACGAAATCCCGTTCTTTCGCGACCTGCGCCGCGTCGCGGAGCGCCATTTGGGCGCCATCGCCGATCAACGGTACAGCTTCGGGGAAGCGGCTCCACTCGAGGCGCTGCTGCGAGACGCCGGCTTCCACGAGGTCCGATCGTGGATTGTTTCGCGCACCATCCATTTCGGGGAAGGCGTACCTTTCCTGCATTTGAATACGATGGCGCTGGTCGGGATGAGTTCCTTAGCCAAGGAATTGGGTGATCAGGAACGCAAGCGCGTCGTGGAGGCGATCGTGAGCGAGAGTGCGCCCGTGCTGCAGCCATACACCATCGGGACGGGACTGGCCTTCGAGCTCAGCACCAATCTGGCGACAGCCAAAGGCTAAATGATCTCTCACCAGCGGAGAACTGGTTCGATCGTGTATTGTGCGGAGAATGGCTGCTCATTCACATTCGCCGTTCGAGAACCGAAAGGATTGCCCCGCTGCGGTCGAGGGCAGACCACCTCAGGGAAACTACTGCTCGCAATCGAGAGGCTTCACAAGCAACGCATCGGCTACGCAGCCCTCGATAAAAACCATCTTGTTTTACATTTCGAATTATTTTGCCGCACTGTGGCCATTGTGCCGCCATTATCCATGACTAGTTGAATGAAGCACTGACCGTTCTTCTTGTCTTTTTCGACGTTGACGGCTCAACGTTGGAAATAGACCTGCCCCAAAGTATCTGGGCGGCTAGACAAGGAACGGAGGGGGACCTGGCGTCACTCCAAAGAACATTTGAATTCTTTGCTTGCGGAGCCTTCGTCCTTTCGGGCGGACGGCCTTTGTCGAAAAGGATCGCGGGGCTTGGCCTGGCGGCGATAGTGGCAGCCATGCCATGGCCGGTCCATTCGGGAGTCCTGGTCAACGGCGTGACCGAAGCCGCGGTTGCCACTGCTGTTCCGTTCTCGGCTCTGAGTTTCCCCTCGGCCGCGCCCGAGTTCGACATCATCGATCCAGACACCATATCGACCTCTGGACGCGAGGGAGAACGCACACTGGCCGAGGCATTGAAGGGCACCGTCTCCATCCTTTCCGAAGGCGCGGAACAGATCGTCATCGGCATGTCGATGCACGAGTTCGGCGAGTACAAGGTGTCGCAGCACATCGCCAGCGAAATCCTTCGTGCAGCCAAGGACACCCAATTTCCTGCCGATACGCTTTTTGCGATCGCCGAAAAGGAATCCTCCTTCGACATCAACAATCGCCCGTCTAAAGGGTCGGCGCTTGGTCTTATGCAATTCCTCGACCAGACATGGCTCGAGGCGGTGAAGAGGTACGGTGCAGAATTCGGCTTGGGCGACGAAGCGGAACTGATCCGGACCCGCCCCGAGGGCAAACGCGAATACCATTTCGTCGAGGACAAGGCCGAAGAACAGCGCATCCTTGAATTCAGGCGCGATCCCTATCTGTCGGCGGCACTTGCGGCCAAGAACCTTCTCGCGGCCAAGCAACGCATCGAAGCTCGTCTTGAGAAGGCCATGGATGAAAAGGATCTCTACCTCCCCCATTTCCTTGGCACCAACGGGGCAGCAGCGCTCCTGTCGAATGCCGATAAGAAGCCCAATGCCACGGCCAGCAAAATCTTCCCCAAGGCGGCACGCTTCAACACTGCGATCTTCAAGGCCGAGGGAAAACAGCTCACCGTCGGCCAGTTTCACCAGCGCCTGCGCTCCTTCCTGGAAGCCCGCATCGGCAAATACAGCGATGTCGAAACGCGCGTGAAACAGGCCGACCTGTCCTGGACGTCGGGTTTCGAGAATCTCGTCTACGATCTGGGCAAACGGCTGGCGATGGCAATGCGGCGGTAACCATCCAGGTATCGGGTTTTCACCTCTAAAGCGCGTCGCGTTGATCGGCCTCACGCGACGCGCTTTAGGTTGTCGTTTTATGCATGTCGCTATCGCAAAACCGCTAGACACTTTTGCGCGACATGCATTAGGCGTGACCGGCGGCCAGACTGAGATGCGCGAGGTCGATACCGATCGAAGCGAGTATCCGGTCGTATTTGCGCTCGATGTCGGTATCGAACAGAAGCTCCGCATTTGCCGGGCAGGTCAGCCAACCGTTCTCGGCGATTTCGCTTTCCAGCTGACCGGCGCCCCAGCCCGAATAGCCGAGCGCCATCAGCGCGTGCCGAGGCCCGCGGCCCGACGAAATGGCGCGCAATATGTCGACGGTCGCGGTCAGGCAAATGTCGTCGGAGACGGCCAGCGACGATTCCACCCGGTAGTCGCCCGAATGCAGGACGAAGCCGCGGCTGCGGTCCACCGGTCCGCCGTTGCGGACGACGAAGTCGCGGGCCTGCGCGGGCAAGCGGATCGCCTCCTGTTCGTTCATGATGCCGAGTTGCACGAGCAGATCCGGAAACAGCATCTGCTGTGTCTGGTTGATGACCAGGCCCATCGCGCCTTCGTCGCTGTGCGCGCAAATATAGATGACGGAGCGCGTGAAGCGGTCGTCCTTCATGCCGGGCATGGCAATCAGGAACTGGTCGTCGAGAAAGCCGCGTCCCGCAGCCATCTTCTTGTGGCGCAACAAGTCCATGAGGGGAGCGTAACGCGTTTCTGGAGCGCCGAAAAGATGCGCCGCGCGCGATTTGGTCGCAGATGTGCATCCAAGCCACGCAAAGCTGTGCCCGAGGTCACACAAAGCTGTGCCCGAGGTCACGCAAATATGATAGCAGCGACGCCATGAAGTCATTGCGCAGCCATGAACGGACGCTCAAATCGCCGCCATGCAAAGCTTGAAAGTCCTGCTGCTCAGCGCCGCTGTCGGATGTGGAACCGGTCTTCCCGCCGCAGCCTCCTCGTCGATCTGGTACGAAAGCGAAGGCGGCAAAGTACGCCTTGTGACGAGCGGCAAGCCCGACACAGCCGGACGCATCCATGGCGTCCTCGATATTTCGCTCAAGCCCGGCTGGAAAACCTACTGGCGCGATCCGGGCGACGCGGGCGTGCCGCCGCAAATCGATATCTCGGCCAGCACCAACATTGCCAACGCGACGTTTTCGTTTCCACCACCCCAGCGCCACGACGACGGCTCCGGCAAATGGGCCGGCTACGACCATCCGGTTTCGCTGCCGGTAACGTTCACGCTGTCGGCGCCGAACGAGCCGGCCGTCATCGTTGCCGATATCTTTCTCGGAATTTGTGAGACGATCTGCATCCCGGTGCAAACAAAGCTGACCATCGATCCGGGCTCCGATCCGGACAATGTCGAAGACGCCGCTTTGGTGAAGGCGGCGCTTGCAACGCTGCCTGCTCCCGCAAGACCCGATTTCGGCGTCAAGATCCTGCCGGGCGACCGCGAGACACTGATTGTCGAGGCGAGCTTTCCGGGCAATCCCAAAGCAGCGGATTTCTTCGTCGCCGGCGAGCGGGACTACATGTTCGGCGTGCCGGCCCGCAGCGAAAAGGACGGCAAGCTGCTGTTTACCGTGCCGATCCTCGACAGACCGACGACGACGCCGACGGATGGCGGACTTTACTACACGCTGACAACTGCGGCCGGCGCCGTCGAAGGCCTGCTGCCGTTCCCTTGATCCCCAGCAAAGGATGTTCAGATCGAACATCCCTTGCTCCGGCCACCCCGACAGTTGCGGGAAACGGCTGAATTCGCTATCGCAAGGACACTCCCTTCCATTTGTCAAAACGAGGACCACGATGATGATTGCCGTTGGCGACAAGCTGCCCCAAGCGACCTTCAAGACGATGACTGCCGACGGCGCAAAAGCGATCACGACGGCCGAGATTTTCTCGGGAAAGAAGGTGGTGCTGTTCGCTGTTCCCGGCGCCTTCACGCCGACCTGCTCCAACAACCATCTGCCCGGCTTTCTGGACAATTACGACGCCATCCTGGCGCGCGGCGTCGACACCATTGCCGTCGTCGCCGTCAACGATGTCCACGTGATGGGCGCCTGGGCCCGCTTCAGCGGCGGTGAAGGCAAGATCCTCTATCTTGCCGACGGCAATGGCGATTTCGTCAAGTCGATCGGCCTCGACGCCGACCTTTCCGGCGGTGGCATGGGGCTGCGCTCGAAGCGGTTTTCGATGATCGTCGACGACGGCAAGGTCGCCGCGCTCAATCTCGAGACAAAGCCTGGCGTTGATGAATCCGGTGCTGCTCACATTCTCGGACAGCTTTCCGTTTTGGCGACAGCATAGGCCGAGGTTGCCGCGGTCCTTTGGCCTGACTATCGCGCTCGTTTCGGCCGCGGCGCGTCCAATTGGGCGTGCAAAGAACGCTGTTCAGGAATTGCCTGCTTTTAGGGACCTCAATGATGTTTGACCACTTCTGGCGCGCTGTGGCGATCGGCATCGGCGCCACGGCACTCATGGACCTCTGGGCGATTTTCCTGAACACGGTGTTTGCTCAGCCACGGCCGAACTGGGGACTGGTTGGTCGCTGGGTCTGGCACCTGAGGGACGGCAAGGTCTTCCATGACGATATCGGCGAGGCAGCACCCTATGCGTATGAATCGGCGCTGGGCTGGGCCTTCCACTATCTTGTCGGCATCGTCTACGGCATCGTTCTGGCCGTTTTGGCGGGAGCGGCGTGGCTGGCCGCGCCGACCTTCCTGCCGGCCTTCATCCTCGGCATCGTCACCGTAGGCGCCGGCTGGTTCCTGCTGGCGCCCGGCATGGGCGCCGGCTGGGCCGCGTCAAAGCGCCCCAACCCGATGCAGATCCGCGCCCTCAACCTCGTGTCGCATACTGTGTTCGCGCTCGGACTTTTCGGCACAGCGCTGCTGATCCGCTGAATATGGCGGACCAGACTGGTCAGTAGTCCAGACTGGTCAGTAGCCCAGACTGGTCAGTAGCTTTGGGTCGAGCGGCGCAATTTCCTGGCTGCCGGCTGTTTGGCTTGGGTGTTTTCCCCAGCCGAAACGGGCGCGGGCCTGGCCGTCTTGTTCTTGAACGGCGCCATGCCGAGCCGCGCCAATTCGTCGGCACGCTCGTTCTCCGGATGGCCGGCATGGCCCTTGACCCAATGCCAGATCACCTGATGACGGTTGCGCGCCTCGTCGAGCGCCTGCCACAGTTCGGCATTCTTCACCGGTTGCCTGGCAGCGGTCTTCCAGCCGTTGCGCTTCCAGCCGTCGATCCAGCTGAAAATGCCGTCCTTGACATAGTTGCTGTCGGTATAAAGATCGACCGCACAGGGTTCTTTCAGCGCATTGAGCGCCGAGATGGCGGCCAAAAGTTCCATGCGGTTGTTGGTGGTAGCAGCCTCGCCGCCCGACAGTTCCTTCGTGACGCCCTTGAAGCGAAGGACAGCCCCCCAGCCGCCAGGCCCCGGATTGCCCGAACAGGCACCATCGGTAAAGATTTCGACGCGCTTGGTCATGTCAGTCCGTATTCGGAAGGAGATTTGATCGCCCGGTGGAAACGCATACGCCTGATATATTCGGTCGGATCGCGTTTCACGACCAGCCCGCCGTTGGCAATGATCAGCCAGTCGTAAAGCCGGGTCAGCATGAAGCGCAGTGCCGAGCCGCGCGCCAGCATCGGCAGCGCAGCTTTCTCTTCGCCGCTCAAGGGCCGCACGCTTTGGTAGCCGGCAAGCAGCGCCGTGCCCTTGGTCAGGTTGAACGAAAAATCCTTCTCGAAGCACCAGGCATTGAGGCAGGTAGCGACATCATAGGCGTAGAGATCGTTGCAGGCGAAATAGAAGTCGATCAGCCCCGACAGTTTCTCGCCGAGGAAGAAGACGTTGTCGGGGAAAAGATCGGCATGGATGATGCCTTCCGGCAGGCCGTTCGGCCAGTTCCTCTCGAAATCGGCGAAGTCGGCATCGACCTCGGCCGCCAGTCCCGGCTCGACCTCGTCGGCGCGAGGGCGAGAGGCGCTCCACAGCTTGCGCCAGCCATCGATGGCAAGGGCATTCGGACGGGTCATCGGAAAGTCGGCGCCGGCCAGATGCAGCGCCGCCAGCGCCTTGCCGACCTCGCCGCAGTGCGCTGATGTTGGCCGCCGCAGCGAAACGCCTTCGAGGAAGGTGATGATGACCGCCGGCCGGCCGGCAAGCGTTCCGATGACGTCGCCATCATGCGCGGTCACCGGAAGCGGGCAGGAAATGCCCTTCCTGGCGAGATGGCTCATGAGGCCGAGGAAGAACGGCAGATCGGCCTTGTCGACGCGCTTTTCGTAGAGCGTCAGGATGTAGGAGCCGCTGGTCGTGTGCAGCAGGAAGTTCGAGTTCTCGGTGCCTTCGGCTATGCCCTTGTAGGACAGGAGATCGCCGACTGGATAGGCCTTCAGGAACGCGCCGAGCTCGCCTTCGTTGACGTCGGTGTAGACCGCCATGAACCTTACGCGGCCCCGTTGACGAAAGCCATGTCGGCGGCCGTCAGCTCGACGTCGCGCAGCACCCGCATCACCGGAAAATCCTCGGTTTCCGTCGCCGTCACCGCCAGCTCGATGGTTACCTCGAAGCGCTGCCGGAACGCATCGATGATCTCGTCGACGATGATTTCCGGCGCCGATGCACCTGCCGACAGGCCGAGCGTCGAGATGCCGGCGATCTCGGTCCATGGAATCTCGGAGGCGCGCTGCACCAGAAGCGACATCGAGGCGCCAGCGCGTTCGGCCACTTCGACGAGACGCCGCGAATTTGAGGAGTTGGGAGCACCGACGATCAGGAAGAGATCGGCACCCGCGGCGGTCTCCTTGACCGCTTCCTGGCGATTGGTGGTGGCATAGCAAATCGATTCCGCTGCCGCCGCATGCAAATCGGGAAAACGATCCTTAAGCACCCGAATGATGCCGGCGGTGTCCTCGACCGACAGCGTCGTCTGGGTGACGAACCCGAGCGCCTGCGGGTCGGCGGGCACCAAATTCGCGGCATCGGCTTCGGTCTCGATCAAGGTGACGGCGCCGTCCGGCAACTGCCCCATCGTGCCGATCACTTCCGGGTGGCCGGCATGGCCGATCAGAAGCACGTGACGGCCGAGCCGCTGATGGCGCATTGCCTGCTTGTGGACCTTCGACACCAGCGGGCAGGTGGCGTCGAGATAGAAGAGGTTGCGCGCCTGGGCGTCCGCCGGCACCGACTTCGGCACGCCATGCGCCGAAAAGACGACCGGGCTCTGGCGATGCTCAGCCGGTATCTCGGAGAGCTCCTCGATGAACACCGCACCGAGGCTTTGCAGCCCCTCGACGACGTAGCGATTGTGCACGATCTCGTGGCGAACATAGACCGGCGCGCCGTATTTCTTCAGCGCCAGGACGACGATCTGGATGGCGCGGTCGACGCCGGCGCAGAAGCCGCGCGGCTGGCAGAGCCTTATCGTCAGCGGTGGCTTTGTCGTCGTGTGAAGCATGATTCCCGGCCGGTTGGTCGTAGCGTGAACTGAAGTCTTGAACTCAAGGCGCGAAATGAGGTGCGCACCCCTGCCCTGTCAAGGGCACCAGTGCTGATCATTCTTCTTTCGCCGGGCGGCGAAGCCTGAAGATGAGGACGCCGGCAAGGGCAGCGGCAAGGCCGTACCAGGTTACGGCGTATTGCAGATGGCTGTTCGGCAGCTCGATGATTGTAACGCCGCCGACCGGCAGCCCGCCCGGGTTCGGCGTGGCGTCCGCGTCGATAAAGAATGGCACCAGCCCCGCACCTGCCGGCAGACCGGCGCTGGCCGCCATGGCGTCGCGATCCTTCCAGTAGAAGATGTTTTTCTGCGGATCATTGTCGGGAAGCATCATCGAGGGCTTTGCCGGCAGCGGATTGCGGGCGAGCCCCGTCACCGTCACCTGGCCCGCACCCTGGCTTTGCGGGCGCTTGGCTGCGTCCTTGAGATCGTACGGCACGAAGCCGCGATTGATCAGAACGAAGCGCCCGTCCTCCAGATGCAAGGGCGTGAAGACATCGAAACCGGACTGGCCTTCCCAGGTCGCGAAGAAATGTCGCTCGCCTTGATACAGGAAGGTGCCTGATGCCGTCACCGGCGTGTAATCCACATCGCCGCTGGCAGCAAACCGCTTTTCGACCTCGGCCAACGGCACGGGCGCTGAGTGCGTGCGCTGGTCGATGGTCTGGAGAAGACCCTCTTTCCAGTACAGGCGCTGGAACTGCCAGGTGCCGAGCGCCAGCAGGATGAAGAACAGCACGAGGCCAAGCCCAAGCAGCAATGCCGTCTTCGGCCGCGAACGGCCCGCAATCGAAGCGGATGTCGTGCTCATTCGCCGAGGTCCAGCCTGCCCTCTGCCGCCTTATTGCGGTATTGCAGCGTCAGGAGCACGCCCTTGATCAGCCTGAGCGCGCCCAGGCAAAGCACCAGCGTCAGCGGTATCCACAGCAGGAAATGCAGCCAGAGCGGCGGGCTGAGCGTCACCTCCATCCACAGCGCCAGCCCGACGACGATGAAGCCGATGATCAGGATGACGAACACCGCCGGACCGTCGCCGGCATCGGCGTAGGAATAGTCGAGGCCGCAATTGGCGCAGCGTTCGCCGACGGTGAGGAAGCCGGAAAACAGCCGGCCCTCGCCGCAGCGCGGGCAGCGGCCGTGCAGGCCAGCCGAAATCGGATCGATTGCTGGCCAGATCGCCTTGTCGTCGCTCATTGCGATACTTTAATGCCCTTCACTCCAAAAGGTAAGGCGGCCACGTCGCCGCAGCCGCCTCATCGATTTCCTCAGGAAGATTTCAGTGGCCTTCGATGACCGCGCCGCTCGAGGCCCAGACATAGATCGACGCGAACAGGAACAGCCAGACTACGTCGACGAAGTGCCAGTACCAGGCGGCGGCCTCGAAGCCGAAATGGTGCTTGGGCGTGAAGTCGCCCTTCATCGCGCGGACCAGGCAGACCAGCAGGAAGATGGTGCCGATGATGACGTGGAAGCCGTGGAAGCCGGTCGCCATGAAGAAAGTGGCGCCGTAGATCGAATCCCTGAAGCCGAACGGCGCGTGCATGTATTCGTAAGCCTGCACCATGGTGAACAGGATGCCGAGACCGACGGTCAGCACCAGGCCGTTGATCAGCCCCTTGCGGTCGCCATGAAGCAGCGCGTGGTGCGCCCAGGTCACCGTAGTGCCCGACAGAAGCAGGATGACGGTGTTGTAGAGCGGCAGGTGGAAGGGGTCGAGGACCTCAACGCCCTTCGGCGGCCAGACACCGCCGGTGAAGGTGGCGCGGGCATATTGCTGTGCCTCGCCGGGAAACAGGCTGGCGTCGAAGAAAGCCCAGAACCAGGCGACGAAGAACATCACCTCGGAAGCGATGAACATGATCATGCCGTAGCGCAGATGCAGCGACACAACACGCGTGTGGTGGCCTTCATGCGCTTCCCTGATGGTATCCGACCACCAGGCGTACATGGTGTAGATGACGATCAAGAGGCCGATGAAGAACAGCCACGGATTGGCGATGTTGAAGCCGAAGATCGGGAAATCGCCGCCCTTGAGATACTGCATGTAACAGACGCCGCCGATCGCGGTGACCAACGCGCCGACCGAGCCGACGAATGGCCACGGGCTCGGGTCGACGAGGTGGTAGTCATGTTGTGGTTTTGCGTGCGCGTCTGCCATATCAACCCCCGAGGCTTCGTTCGGTATGTGAAACTTTGTTGCTTGTGCCTTCGGCCGGCACTGTCGACGCCACCGGCTTGGTCTTCTCGTTCTTCTCGACCGGGAACATCGTGTAGGACAGGGTAATCGTCTTCAGGTCCTTCAATTCCGGCGCATTGACGATGTCGGGATCTACATAGAACACGACCGGCATGTCCAGCGTCTCGCCAGGCTTCAGCGTCGTATCGGTAAAGCAGAAACACTCAACCTTGTTGAAGTAAGACCCCGCAAATTCCGGCTGCACATTAAAGGTCGCGCGGGCCGTCGTGGCGCGGACGAACTTGTTGGTCGCGCTATAATGCGCCTGCGCCGTCTCGCCTATCTTGATGGTGACGGAGCGGGCGACCGGCTCGAACTGCCAGGGCACGCCGGCTGTGTTGGCGTCGAAACGGATGGTGATATCGCGGTCGAGCACCCGGTCGGCATATTGCTGCGTTGCGCGTTTCACGGTGCCGCCGTAACCGGTCGCCTGGCAGAACATCGCGTAGAGCGGCACCGCGGCATAGGCCATCCCGATCATGCCGCCGAAAAAGGCGATGCAGACGCCGGCGACGACGCGGTTGGTGTTCTTCTTTTGAGGATTGGTCACTGTTTGGCGGTTCATCTTGAGCCTCACATCGTTCCGGTGAGGTTGTGACCGAATTTCACGACGGTCGCGATGTAGAAGATGACGACAAGCACCGCCAGCGCCAGGCCGATGGCTACCGAGCGGTTGCGCCGGGCCTTCTGCTGGCGCTCCGTCAGCGTGACGAGTTCAAGCTTCTTGTCGGCCATGGTCATGCTCCGCCCGTGGCCAGCGCGCGCCCGACAACGCAGTCGGCAAGATAGATGGCGAAGATGGCGAAGAGGTAGAGCAGTGAGTAGCCGAACAATGCCTTGGCCGGCTTCATGACATGGTCGTCGTCCGCCATCCGCAGCACCTGCCACGCATACCAGACGAAGCCGGCGCCAAGCAACACCGCAAGGACGCCATAGACGGGTGTGGTGAAGCCGAGCGCCCATGGCAGCACGCCAACCGGCGCAAGGATCAGCGCATAGGCGAAGATCTGGCGTCGGGTCGAAGCCTGGCCGGCGACATTCGGCATCATCGGGATGCCGGCCCTGGCATAGTCCTCGGACTTGAAGAGGGCGAGCGCCCAGAAATGCGGCGGCGTCCACAGGAAGATGATCAGGAACAGGACGACGCTTTCCAGGCTGACGGTTCCGGTCACCGCGGCCCAGCCGATCACCGGCGGAATGGCGCCGGCAGCACCGCCGATGACGATGTTCTGCGGGGTCCAGCGCTTCAGCCACATCGTGTAGACGACGGCATAGAAGAAGATGGTGAAGGCCAGGAGCGTCGCCGACAACCAATTGACCAGCACGCCGAGCGTCATCACCGACAGCACCGACAGCACCAGGCCGAAACTCAGCGCCTCGCCTGGCCGGATGCGGCCGGCCGGCACCGGACGGCTGGCGGTCCTGGTCATCACCGCATCGATATCGGCGTCATACCACATGTTGAGCGCGCCGGACGCGCCAGCACCAATGGCAATAGCCAGGATCGCGATCACCGCCAGAAGCGGATTGATGGCCACAGGTGCCGCGACCAGGCCGACAAAGGCGGTGAACACCACCAGCGACATGACGCGCGGCTTCAACAGTGCGAAGAAATCGCCCGCCGTCGCTTCCGACATGCGAAAGCCCGGTTCGTCAGTCAATGTGTCGTCGACAAGGGCCATGCGTACTTAAAGTCCATCATTCCGTTGGCCAAAAACCGCCGGGCGAACCGGCGATTCAGTATTCGCCCAGGCAGAAGCCTATTTGATCTTCGGCAGCTGTTCCCACTGGTGGAAGGGCGGCGGCGAAGGCAGCTGCCATTCAAGCGTCGTCGCACCCTCGCCCCATGGATTGGCGCCGGCCACCCGCTTCTTCTGGAAGGCCTCGAACACGCCATAGAGGAAGATGACCACGCCGACGGCCGAAATATACGAGCCGTAGGACGACACCATGTTCCAGCCGGCAAACGCATCCGGATAGTCGATGTAGCGGCGCGGCATGCCTGAAAGTCCGAGGAAATGCTGCGGGAAGAAGACGAGGTTGACGCCGACGAAGGTAACCCAGAAGTGGGTATTGGCGATGACAGGCGAATACATGTAGCCGGTCATCTTCGGGAACCAGTAGTACCAGCCGGCGAAGATGGCAAAGACCGCGCCCAGCGACAGCACATAATGGAAATGCGCGACCACGTAATAGGTGTCGTGCAGCGGGCGGTCGAGACCGGCATTGGCAAGCTGGACGCCGGTAACGCCGCCGACGGTGAACAGGAAGATGAAGCCAATCGCCCACAGCATCGGGGTCTTGAGCGAAATCGACCCGCCCCACATGGTGGCGATCCACGAGAATATCTTCACGCCCGTCGGCACCGCGATAACCATCGTGGCGAAGACGAAATAGCGCTGCGTGTCGAGCGACAGGCCGGTCGTGTACATGTGGTGCGCCCAGACGATGAAGCCGACCGCCCCGATCGCGACCATGGCATAGGCCATGCCGAGATAGCCGAAGATAGGCTTCCTGGAGAAGGTCGAGACGATGTGGCTGACGATGCCGAAGCCCGGCAGGATCAGGATGTAAACTTCCGGGTGCCCGAAAAACCAGAACAGGTGCTGGAACAGGATCGGGTCGCCGCCGCCGTCGGGCGCGAAGAAGGTGGTGCCAAAATTGCGATCGGTCAAAAGCATGGTGATGCCGCCGGCCAGAACCGGAAGCGACAGCAGCAGCAGGAAAGCGGTGATCAGCACCGACCAGGCGAACAGCGGCATCTTGTGCAGCGTCATGCCAGGCGCGCGCATGTTGAAGATGGTGGTGATGAAATTGATGGCGCCGAGGATCGATGAGGCGCCGGCGATGTGCAGCGACAGGATCGCAAGATCCATCGCCGGTCCGGGCTGGCCCGAGGTCGATAGCGGCGGATAGATCGTCCAGCCGCCGCCGACGCCGTAGGCGCCAGGCGCGCTCGGCACGAAGGCCGAGATGATCAGAAGGATGAAAGCCGGTGGCAGCAACCAGAACGAGACGTTATTCATGCGCGGGAATGCCATGTCCGGCGCGCCGATCATGATCGGCACCATCCAGTTGGCGAAGCCGCCGATCAACGCCGGCATGACCATGAAGAAGATCATGATCAGCGCATGGGCGGTGGTGAAGGCATTGTACATGTTCTTGCCGCCGTCGAGCGCAGCGTCGGCGTTCAAGCCGTAGACCATCTGCGCCAGGCCGGTGAAAATCTGGATCCCAGGCTCCTGCAGTTCCATACGCATGACGACCGAAAGGGCACCGCCGACGCAGCCCGCCATGATCGCGAAGATCAGGTAGAGTGTGCCGATATCCTTGTGGTTGGTCGAATACACCCACCGCACCCAGCCATGATACGGCTTGTGGTCGTGGTCGTGAGCTGCAGCGTCTGCCATGTTCGGCTCCGTTCCCTGATCTTTTCTGGTCGCGGCATCAGTTGCCGGCGGCCGCTACCTTGTCTTTGCCGTCGACCTCGGCCATCAGCGCCTTGTTGGCGCCGGGAAGGTCGGTGCCGGCTGCTGCCAGCCAGGTCTTGTACTGGGCGTCGGAGACGACGCGGATCGCGATCGGCATGAAGGCGTGGTCCTTGCCGCAGAGCTCCGAGCACTGGCCGTAATAGAGGCCTTCCTTTTCCGCCTTGAACCAGACCTCGTTGATGCGACCCGGAACCGCGTCGGTCTTGATGCCGAAGGACGGCATGGCAAAGGCGTGGATCACGTCTGCCGCCGTCACCAGTACCCGGGTCATGGTGTTGACCGGCACCACCATCTCGTTGTCGACGGCGAGCAGGCGCGGATAAGCGCCGCGGTCCTCCTTGCCGGCCGCGGCGCGGTCAGAATCCGCCAGGATCGCCGAGTTGAAGGAAAGCGTGTTTTCGGTCTGGTATTCGTAATCCCAGTTCCACTGGTTTCCCGTCGCCTTGACGGTCAGCTTGGCTTCCTCCGGCGGCGTGTATTGCGCAGTCAAGAGCTGGAACGAGGGGATGGCGAGCAAGAGCAGGACGACGACCGGCCCGACCGTCCAGATTACCTCAATCAGCGTGTTATGGCTGGTGCGCGACGGGGTCGGGTTGACGCTCGCGCGAAACTTCAGGATGCAATAGGCGATGAGAAAGAGCACGAAGAGGGTGATCGGCACGATGAACAACAGCGTATAGCCCTCGAACCAGGCGATCTGCCGCATCATGTCGGTGGCGGCGGGCTGGAAGGTCATCTCCCACGGCGCAGGCTGGGCCGCATGGGCGGATGCGCCGGTGAACAGTGTGGCGGCAGCGCTTGCCAGGAGTTTGGCGCCTGCTAGGAATTTTCTCATTGCCGTCATTATCTCCCAGTTCCTCGCGATCGGACCGCAAGAATATCGAACAACGCCGGGACGGGAATCCCGGATAGTCCCGAGGCTGGTTCAAACCATACTCTATTTGCCTCTGCAAGAAAGGAGCGGGGGAAACCGTGCGGCATTTTTGCGCGCAAGCGCGGCTGCGCCTTGTGGCGGCGGCCGCGGCGGTGTCGGACCCGCGACGCCCGAGCGGCGGAGTGTCCCGGCAAAATGCGCCGGGCCGTCGCAATTCGGGCGAATTTGGCACGGAAAAGCGCACAATTGCCTTGGTCGAGGCAGGCCGGCAGTGGTCTCATCCTTTACTTGCCCTTGGCGCGGCTTAAAGTGCCGTGATTCGCAATGGAGCCGTCATGAACTCTTGGCTTTGGGGACTTGGGCTTTCTAGAAGCTTGGCAAAGGCCATCCTTCTCGCTGCCGTGTGTAGCGTTGGCCTATCTGGCGTTGGTCTGTCCGGGATCGGCCTGTCCTATGTTGGCTCGTTTGGCGTCAGCCAGGCCAATGCCGCGCAGCCAAGCGGCAAGGTGCGGACGACGCATGGCGCATGGTCGATCATCTGCGACACGCCGGCTGGCGCCACATCGGAACAATGCGTGATGATGCAGAACGTCGTCGCCGAAGACCGTCCCGAGATGGGGCTTTCCGTCGTCGTGCTGCGCACCGCCGACAACAAGGCCGAAATCCTGCGCGTGCTGGCGCCGCTCGGCGTGCTGCTGCCCAACGGGCTCGGCCTCAATGTCGACGGCAAGGACATCGGCCGGGCCTATTTCGTGCGCTGCTTCCAGGATGGCTGCTATGCCGAGGTCATTCTCGAAAAGCCGCTGCTCGATACGCTGAAGACCGGAACGTCGGCCACCTTCATCGTCTTCCAGACGCCGGAGGAAGGTATCGGCATTCCGGTCGAGCTCAAGGGTTTCGCCGACGGTTTCGCCGCCCTGCCTTGAGCCGGGCGAGAGGCCCAAAACCCTGCTGACGAACATGAGATTGTGAGCGCCTTTGGCTACAGCGCCGCGCGTCCAAGGACGCGCAAACGACGCTGTAGCGCTTCGATTTTGCGCATGATCCTTTCCGAAAATCGATTCCGATTTTCGGGGTCATGCACAGACAATGGTCATTGCCGATTGTCTGGACGCACCTTCGCGCCTACATCGTGAGGACAATCTCTTTCCACGGATGGACCGCGCCATGAACAGCCTCATCGGCCAATTCGACATTTCCGACAATCGCATCAAGCAGATCGTCGCCGAGACCATCAACGGCGCCGACGACGGCGAGTTGTTCCTCGAATACAGCGAGAGCGAAGCGCTGATGTTCGACAATGGCCGGCTGAAGACCGCCAATTTCAACACAGACCAAGGCTTTGGCCTGCGGGCGGTCGCCGGCGAAGCGAGTGGCTACGCGCATTCCAGCGATCTTTCGGAAGCATCGCTGCTGCGCGCGGCCGACGCTGTGTCAACCGTCAAGAGCGGCTATTCCGGCACGCTTGCTGCGGCTCCCGCCCGCACCAACCGCCATCTCTATGGCGACGACAACCCGATCCCCTCGCCCTCCTTCGAGGCCAAGGCCAAGCTCCTTCAGGAAATCGATGCGTGGCTGCGAGCCGAGGATCCGCGCGTGCGGCAGGTGACGGCGTCGCTCGCCGCCTCCTGGCAGCATGTCGAGATCGTGCGTGCCGACGGCCAGATGGTGCGCGACATCCGCCCGCTGGTCAGGATCAACGTGTCGGTGGTGGTCGGCAACGGCGACCGCCAGGAGAGCGGCTCCTTCGGCATGGGCGGACGCAAAGGGTTTGGCGAATTCCTGGTCGAGGACAGCTGGAAACACGCCGCCAAGGAGGCGCTGCGGCAAGCGCTGGTCAACCTCGAGGCCATTCCGGCCCCCGCCGGCACCTTTGACATCGTGCTGTCCAGCGGCTGGCCGGGCGTCATGCTGCACGAGGCCGTCGGCCACGGGCTGGAAGGCGACTTCAACCGCAAAAAGACATCGGCCTTCGCCGGGCTGATGGGCCAGCAGGTGGCAGCAAAAGGTGTCACCGTGGTCGACGACGGCACCATGGCCGAGCGGCGCGGCTCGCTGACCGTCGACGATGAAGGCACGCCGTCGGCCCGCAATGTGCTGATCGACGACGGCAAGCTTGTCGGCTATATGCAGGATCGCCAGAACGCCCGGCTGATGGGCATGAACGCCACCGGCAACGGACGGCGCGAAGGCTACGCGCACCAGCCGATGCCGCGCATGACCAACACCTATATGACTTCAGGAGACATGGAGCCGGACGAAATCATCGCCTCGGTCAAGAACGGCATCTATGCCGTCTCCTTCGGCGGCGGCCAAGTCGACATCACCTCGGGAAAATTCGTGTTCGGCTGCACCGAGGCCTACATGATCGAGAACGGCAAGGTGACACAGCCGATCAAGGGCGCCATGCTGATCGGCAATGGGCCGGATGCCATGCATCGGGTTGCGATGATCGGCAACGACATGAAGCTCGACACCGGCATCGGCATGTGCGGCAAGGCCGGCCAGGGCGTGCCGGTCGGCGTTGGCCAGCCGCACCTCAGGATGAACCAGATGACGGTTGGCGGAACGCGGGTTTGATAGAAGCTGCGGTTTTTGTCTTACATTCAGAGGATGCGCCGCGATGGCCAACCCGGAAAGACTCGTAACCACTGTCTCGACCAAGGGGCAGGTCACCCTGCCCAGCGCGATCCGCAAGCGGAGGGAATGGGACGCCGGCACACGTCTTCTGGTCGAAGATACTCCGGAGGGCGTGCTACTGAAGCCTGCGCCAGTCTTCGCCGAGACACGGCCAGAAGACGTGTTTGGATCCCTGCCCCATACAGACAGGCCGAAGACGTTGGAAGAAATGGACGCGGGTGTGCTGGCCGAAGCGCGGCGGCGCGGCCGGCTCGAACTGCCCTAAAGCCATGAAGCCGGCGTTTTCGGCAAGCGATGGTCGGGATCGATGACCTTCAGACGGGGTGTGTTGCTCTCGTTCCATCGCCACAGCGCCACGCATGTGCCGCCGGGCGACATGAAGGACGGGTAGATCACGCCATGCTGCCCATCGGCAATCAGGCGATCTCTCAGCGTATGCGTCTCAGGCACAAGGCCCTGATCCATGATGTCGCGCCATTCACATCGGTGAATGTCCGCCGTCACGCCGAGCCTGGTCAGCACATCAGCGTCCGTAAGGTCGGCCAGGCGCGCGCCTGAAAGCGCGAGTTGCGCAATCAGCGCCGGATGCTGGACAAAGCCCTGATTGTACTCCGCCCAAGCAGTGGACAACTCGCCCGCGGCATAGATCGTCGTGGCGCCCACTGGATTCCAGCGACCGCCAAAGCAGGCTGCTCCTTCGCCGGAAAGCGGCAGATGCGCCCAACGCGGCACGAAGGCGCGCCATAGGCTCAGTCTGTTTTCAGGCATAGATGCCGGAGCGGACTGCCTCCAGATAGGCAAGCACCTTGTCCGTCTTGCCCTCTCGAACGAGATCGTAGGCGGTCTTTCCCGCCCAGCCGGGGATCGGCTGATGCTTGAACCAGATCGCCGCACGCTGTTCATCGCCGGCCATCTCGCCTGCCATCGCAAGGATACGGACAATCGGACTCAATGCGGCGTCGACCTTGCGCGCGCCGGTCTTGGCGGCAAGCGTGTTGCGCGCGACGCCGATCAGGCCCGCCAGTTCGGTCAGATTGACACCCAGCAGTTCAGCCACCCGTCTTGCCGAAAGAAATGGCGTCCGCTCGTCGCCAAAGCGCGATGCTCTGATATCGAGAGCTGCGGTAATCATAACAGGTTCCTAGCACATTTTGAACAGAACACGTTCAAAGTATGCTCATTTTACGCGAAATTCAAGCTCAACAAGTGCGGACTCGCTACCGCCTTCGCTTCGGCTTCTCCAGAAGCGCGACGGCCTCAACATGCGGCGACCACAGGAACTGGTCGATCGGCGTCACGCTTTTCAGGGCGTAGCCGCCATCGACGAGGATGCGCAAGTCGCGCGCCAGCGTAACCGGATTGCAGGAAACCGCGGCGACCAGCGGCACGTCGGAACGGGCAATCTGCTTCGACTGGTCTTCGGCGCCGGCGCGGGGCGGATCGAAGACGACGCCGTCGAAGGCATTCAGTTCCTTGAACGTGAGCGGCCGCCGGAACAGGTCGCGGCGTTCGCTGGTCACCCGCTTCAGACCGCTGGCGAAACGGAATGCCCGGTCGAGCGCCGAAAGCGCTGCCGCATCCCCCTCCACCGCATGGACCTCCGACCTGGCGGCGAGGCGCAGCGCGAAGCTGCCGCAGCCGGCGAAGAGGTCGGCGACCTTTTTGGTGCGCGCGAGGTGCCGGCCGACGATGTCGGCCATCGCCTGCTCGGCAGCCTCGGTCGCCTGCAGGAAGGCGCCCGGCGGCACCGCGACGGCGACGCTGCCGAACGTGACAACCGGCTTTTTGGGCTCGATGATGATCTCGCCATCGATCGAAAGCCTGGCCAGCCCCTGGGCGATGACGAAATTGGAGGCGACGCGGCGCTGGTTCTCGCCGAGCTTGCCGGACTCGTGAACCGCGACATCGAGGCCGGAACCGGTCGCCGTGACCGTCATGCGGAACGATTTCGTCGTTGCGCAAACCAGTTCGGCGAGTGCTCTCAGACGGTCGAGCTTTGCGACGATCTCGGGCAGCGAGATCGGGCATTCCTCAATGGAAATGATTTCGGACGACAGCGCCCGAACGAAGCCGAGCAGCATGCCGGCCTCGCTCCGCCGGGCGGTGAACACGACGCGCCGGCGCGTCTGCGGCGCGCACGGCACCAGCGCGTCAATGTCGCAACTGATGCCCTTGCTGTTGAGCGCATGCGCAACCTTGTCGCGCTTCCACCGAAGATAGGCTTCGGCCTCGAGATGCTGGATGGCGCAGCCGCCGCATTCGGTGAAATGCCGACAGGCAGGGTCGATGCGAAGCGGCGAAGTCTCCAGCACCGACATCAGCATGGCGCGGTCCTTTTCGCGCGCGGCGGTGACGGTTTCAGCGGGCAGCGTGAACGGAATGAAAAGCTCGCCGGTTTCGGTTTCGGCGACGCCGTCGCCCTGGGAGCCCAGCCGTGTGATCGTGAAGCGCGCGGTCATCGGCCTCCGATCCCCCTGTTCTCGATACCGGCGTCCTTGATCCCGGCGAGCAGGAACTCGCGGTTGCCGTCGCCGCCTTCGATCGGCGACAGATGCAGTCCGAGCGAGCGCCAGCCGGGGACGCCGTCCAGCCAATCCTGCAGCAGGCCGGCGACCCGCGCGGCATCGTATGGGTCTTTCAGCAAGCCGCCCTTGCCGATCGCCTCGCGGCCCGCCTCGAATTGCGGCTTGACCAGAAATATTGCTTTGGCGCCGCTCCTGGCAATGGCGAGCGCCGGCGGCAGCGCCAGTTTCAACGAGATGAAGCTGACGTCGGAGACGATAAAATCTGGAATTCGATCGGCAAGATCGGCGGTCGAAAGATCACGGGCGTTCAATCCCTCGATAACAGTTACACGCGGATCGCCGGCGATATTCGGATGTATCTGGCCATGCCCAACATCGATCGCCGTGACATGCGCCGCGCCGCGTCCGAGCAGCACTTGAGTGAAGCCTCCGGTCGAGGCGCCGACGTCGAGCGCTTCGCTGCCGGCTGGATCGAGGTCGAAATAGTCGAGCCCGGCGATCAGCTTCAGCGCAGCACGGGACACATAGCCCTGCGCCGGATCATCGACTTCTATGAGGCAATCAGCCCGGACGGTCTGGCCGGGCTTGCGGGCGATGACGCCGTCAACCATCACGGTGCCGCGCTCGACCGCGTCGCGGGCGCGAGAGCGGCTGGGAAACAGGCCGCGCGCGACGAGGAGTTCGTCGAGCCGCTGGCGTGTGCTGGCTGGCAAACGGGAGTTCATCGGCCTTCATGGCGAAAGCCTGTCACGAAGGCAAGGATATTGGGGAAGACAACGAACATCTTGCCAAAGCGGCGAGCGCATCAGGCCGCGCCACAAACTGTTGAATATCGCACTGGGTCCGGCACAATGTTGGGAACAATGCTCGTGTTGCTGCCAGAAGGTGAAGAGGACGAATGCTGACCGGAACCTGCCATTGTGGCGCGGCCCACTGGATTTTGGAAGGCGATCCCGGCTCGATCACAGCCTGCAACTGCACGCTTTGCCGCCGCTATGGCGCGCTGTGGGCTTACGATTATGTCGACGAACGCATCCGTCTTGCGGGACCGACAAGTGCTTATACGCGCTCCGGAAAGGATGCCCCGTCGCTCGAGATCCTGTTCTGTCCGACATGCGCCTGTGTGCTGGCCTGGCGTGGTTTGCGCGCCAGTGCCGCCGGTCGCACTCGGATCGCCGTCAATGTGAGGCTTGCGCCGCCTGACACCGTCGCCGACTTGCCAATCGACCATTTCGATGGTCTCCACACATTCGAGGACCTTCCGCGCGATGGTCGCTGCGTGCGCGATATGTGGTTTTAGTGGACTCAGTACCGGTGCGGAAGAGCGGAAGATCACCCCTTGGCGGTGGTTCGTTCGCGACCGGCCGAATTCACGCCCATAACCCATTGCGGCCATCCGACCCTGCCCGAGCCGGTCATTGTTTGTCCTTAGGTTCTGGGCCAACCACCGCGTCAATGAATGGAGCTTTGAGCGCCAGATACTCCTTGATTCCGTGTTCGTTCTCGGCCTCAAGCTGCAGTTTCAAATCCTCATATCGCTTGCGGAGGTTCGCATCCGCCCTGAGAAGATCGCGAAATCGGAGCATTCTGGAAATCTGCCAATGCCCGGACGGACAGACGTGAACCTTGTGCGTCCGCACCCCATTTACGTCACGCCGATAAAAATGGTGGTCCGGTGAAAGGTCCTTTCCCCGAACGTATCCAATGGATTTCATGAAGTTGGCCACACGCGTCTCGTCCCGGTGCTCTCTCACTTCGACCAGCAAATCAATTTCCGGTTTTGCCGCCAGGCGGGGAACTGCCGTGCTTCCGACGTGATGTATTTGGACAAGCTCCGATCCAAACGCCTCTTCGATTCGGCATTTTTCGGAAAGGAACATGTCGGGCCATTTGGCATCATAGGCTGAAATCTGACTGGTAAGCGCCATTTAGGTCTCCCACGATGAACAGCCACAGTGAGAACCGGTTCTAATCCGGCACCTGGACGAGGTGCCTCTCTGTCAGATAGCTGCCGCTTATGACAGCATCCCGCACGACGAATGGACGCAAGTCGGCGCGACCTAACTCTGAAAGAGGCAACCAAAGTTGCCTCAGATGAGGTTCCCGACTCACGATATCCTGACGATCCAGCGTAACGAGGAAATAGTGCTCCGCCTGCTGAATAACGGTGCCTTTGTAATGAAAGTGGTTCTCGACGCAGAAGAGATATCGAGCATTGAGCACTTTGGCGTTTGTCTCTTCTTCAAACTCTTTCTTTAGGCGAGTCTCAAAGGTGTCGCCGAGTTCGTATTCGCCGCCGATGAAGGCCAAGCATGAAGATGGATCGTCCGCAGGCTGCTGGACCAGCACCGCGCCGTCGCCGCTCATAACGATCCCTGCGATCCTGATCCTCGGTATCTGTCGGGATGCTATCGCTCGGAAGAACTGATTTGATTCAGAGCCATAATCTCCGGCATCGGTCAGCCGCAGGATAACGAAAGTCTTCGGCATCGCAACGACCGCAATGTCCGCTGGCTGCTCATTTCCAGTCGGCACTCGAACGCACGAAACTACCCATTTCTGCCCTTCACACCATCAGGCTGCTTTTAGAAGATTGGGTCGCGAGACAGAGGCACCGTAGGCGAATGCCAAATGACAACGCAAACAGTCAGTTACGACCGCCGGTCGGCAAACTGGTGCAAGCCGTTGAGATTTTGATTCAGGCGCTTTGCGCGCTGGCGGTGCGTCCCAGCGCCACAAAGACGGTGCGCACGATGCCGGCGGCATCTAGCCCGGCGTCGGCATACATCTTTTCGGGCTTGGCGTGATCGACGAAGCTGTCGGGCAACACAAGCGGGCGTACCTTCAGGCCGTTTTCCAGCAGCCCTTCATGGGCCAGGAATTGCAGCACGTGGCTGGCGAAGCCGCCGACCGCGCCCTCTTCCACTGTCACCAACACTTCGTGCGAACGGGCCAGGCGCCGGATCAGGTCCTCGTCGAGCGGCTTGGCGAAACGAGCATCGGCGACCGTGGTGGAAAGCCCGGCCGCGCCGAGTTCCTCGGCCGCAGCCAGGCAATCCTGCAGCCGCGTGCCGAAGGAAAGCAGCGCAACCTTGGTGCCCTCCCTGACGACACGGCCCTTGCCGATTTCGAGAACCGAGCCACGCTCCGGCAGGTCGACGCCGACGCCGTTGCCGCGCGGGTATCGGAAGGCGATGGGGCCTTCATCGTAGCTTGCCGCCGTGCGCACCATGTGTCGCAGTTCCGCCTCATCCGCCGCGGCCATGACGACGAAACCGGGCAGCGTCGCCAAAAAAGTCGTGTCGAAGGCGCCGCAATGGGTCGCCCCGTCGGCCCCGACGAAGCCGGCGCGATCGATCGGGAAGCGCACCGGCAGCTTCTGGATCGCCACGTCGTGGACGACCTGGTCGTAGGCACGCTGCAGGAAGGTCGAATAGATCGCCGCGAAAGGCTTGAAGCCTTCGGTGGCAAGGCCGGCGGCAAAAGTCACCGCATGTTGCTCGGCGATACCGACGTCAAAAGTCCTCGACGGGAACGCCTCGCCGAAGAGGTCGAGGCCGGTGCCGTTCGGCATGGCGGCGGTGATGGCGACGATGCGATCATCTTCGCGGCCTTCCTGGATCAGGCTGTCGGCAAAGACTTTCGTGTAGCTCGGCGCGTTGGCCGGCGCCTTGGCCTGCGCGCCGGTGATGACGTCGAATTTGTTGACGCCGTGATATTTGTCGGCGGCCGCCTCGGCCGGTCCATAGCCCTTGCCCTTCTGGGTCACGACGTGGATCAGCACCGGACCGTCGGCATTGTCGCGGACGTTCTTCAGCACCGGGATCAGGTGCTCGAGATTGTGGCCGTCAATCGGGCCGATGTGATAAAAACCCATTTCCTCGAACAGCGTGCCGCCGGTGACGTAGCCGCGTGCATGCTCGACCGCCCGCTTGATGGCGCGATCGGCGCGCTCGCCGAGATAGGAGGTCAGCTTCTTGCCGAAATCGCGCAAGCCCAGATAGGCCTTCCCCGACGCCAGACGGGCCAGGTAGGCGCTCATCGCGCCGGTCGGCGGAGCGATCGACATGTCGTTGTCGTTGAGGATGACGATCAGCCGGGCATCGAGCGCGCCGGCATTGTTCATCGCCTCATAGGCCATGCCGGCCGACATGGCGCCGTCGCCGATAACGGCAATGACATTGTTGCGGCCCCCGGAGAGATCGCGTGCCATTGCCATGCCGAGGCCGGCGGAAATCGAGGTCGAGGAGTGGGCGGCGCCGAACGGATCGTATTCGCTCTCGGCGCGCTGGGTGAAACCGGACAGGCCGCCCTCTTGCCGCAGCGTGCGGATACGGTCGCGGCGGCCGGTCAGGATCTTGTGCGGATAGGCCTGGTGGCCGACGTCCCAGATCAACCGGTCGTCTGGCGTGTTGAAGACATAGTGCAACGCCACCGTCAGTTCGACCACGCCAAGGCCAGCACCGAGATGTCCGCCGGTGTGGGACACGGCGTCGATCAACTCGGTGCGAAGCTCCGATGCCAATTGCGGCAGAGCACGTTCGTCAAGCGTCCTGAGGTCGGCCGGGATGCGGACCTTGTCGAGAAGTGGCGTATGGAGCTTTGCGTTCACTGGTGCTGGGGCCTGCTTTTTATTCATCTGCGAAATAGGCTGCCGGCCGGCGAATGTAAATGCGTGTGAGTGACGCGGCATAGCTTCAAACTGTTAGGGTTTCCTTTACGCGTCCAAAAGGACGCGCGGCGCTCTAAAGCGCGTCGCGTTCGACCGACCTCACGCGACGCGCTTTAGGTTGTTGTTTTATGCATGTCGTTAACGCAAAACCGCTGCACACTTTTGCGCGACATGCATTAATTGTCCGGCAGCGGAATGAACTCTTCTTCATCCCCCGGAACGATATCGAAACGGCCTGTCTTCCATTCTTCTTTCGCCTGTTCGATGCGTTCCTTCGACGAAGACACGAAATTCCACCAGATGTAGCGCTTGGAGCCGAGCGAGGCGCCGCCGAACAGCATGAAATGCGCTCCACCCTCCGACGACACGACGATCTCGTCGCCGGGCCGGAACACCAGCAGCCGCTCTGCTGGAAAGCGGTCACCGGAGATCGATACCTCGCCTTCCAACGTATAGATGGCGCGCTCCTCGGCATCGGCTGGGATTTTCACGCTGGCGCCGGGCGCCAGGCTGAGGTCTGCATAGAGCGTGTCCGAAGCGGTCACGACCGGTGACCGCAACCCGGAAAACGCGCCAATGACAACGCGTCCGCTGACGCCTTCAGCGTCGATTTCGGGCAGACGCATGGCCGCCGTATTCTCGAAGATCGGGTCGACCTCCTCCTTATCGTCCGGCAGCGCCAGCCATGTCTGCAGGCCGGAAACCGACATCGGCGCACCACGCAGTTCCTGCGGCGTACGCTCGGAATGGACGATGCCGCGACCGGCGGTCATCAAATTTACGTCGCCGGGCTGGATGACCATTTCGGTGCCGAGCGAATCGCGATGCCTGATCTTGCCGTCGAACAGGTAAGTGACCGTCGACAGGCCGATATGGGGATGCGGGCGGACATCGAGCGCCTGGCCGGCCCGCAAAATCGCCGGTCCCATGCGATCGAAGAAGATGAAGGGACCGACCAGCCGACGCCTGGCGGTCGGCAAGGCACGGCGAACCTGAAAGCCGCCAATGTCCTTGGCGTTCGGAATAACCATCAGTTCGATCTGGTCGCTGGCGAAGGCGTCACCGGGCAGAGGGTCGTTTCCGGGGAAGAAGCTCATGCGGTCTTCCTCAGGCGAAGCGGAGTGCAGACCTGGCTTTCGCCTTGGCCGCCACCTCGTCGCGATTGCGCGGATGCTGTGTCGTCTCGAGGCTGTCCAGCAATTCGCGCGCAGACGCGGCTATGGCCTCGACGGCGTGGTCGAACGCATGCTGGTTCTGTTTCGACGGCCGAGTCGTTCCGCTCAGCTTGCGGACAAACTGAAGTGCGGCATCGCGGACCTCGTCATCGGTTGCCGGCGGATCGAAATTGAACAGGGTCTTGATGTTTCTGCACATCGTTCGCAATCTCCTCTCGTCCTGGAGCCGTTTCAAGCGGGATGAGTACTATCCTCAATCATGATCATGTCGAAAAGCCGCACGGCGAAATTATCGTCCGGGACCGTGCCTTACTCCGCATCCAGCGGCTCGGTCCCCACCGGCTTGCCGTCGCGCGAAAGCCTGATCTTCTCGACCTTGTCCTCGGCCGCCTTGAGCAGCCGGTCGCAATGGAGTTTCAGTGCCTCGCCGCGCTCATAGATGCGGATCGACTGGTCGAGCGGCACGTCGCCGCGCTCCAGATCATCGACGATTTTCTCCAGCGCGTCGAGCGCCTGCTCGAAGCTCATCGCCTTGACGTCTTCGTTGCTCTCACCAGCCATCGTCTATCCTTTCATCAGTCGCCCGACATGGGCGGCGACCGAAAATGCCAATCCCTGCAGATCGTAGCCGCCCTCGAGCAGGCTGACGAGCCGGTTGTCGCTGTGGCGACCGGCGCGCTGCATCAACTGGCCGGTTGCCCAGTCGAAATCGTCCTCGGTCAGATTGATCTCGGCCAGCGGATCGCGGTGGTGCGCGTCGAAGCCGGCGGAAATGATGATGAGGTCGGGCGCGAAATTGTCGAGCGCCGGCAAGATCCGCGACAGGAAAGCGTCGCGGAAAACCTCACTGCCGGTCTGCGGCGCCAGCGGCGCGTTGACGATGTTGCCGGCGCCGGTTTCGCTCACCGCCCCGGTCCCCGGGTAAAGCGGCATCTGGTGCGTCGAGCAATAGAGCACCGACGGATCGTCCCAGAAAATATCCTGCGTGCCATTGCCGTGGTGGACGTCCCAGTCGACGATGGCAACACGCTCGGCCTGGTGCTGCCTTTGCGCGTAGCGCGCCGCGATCGCCGCGGTGTTGAACAGGCAGAAGCCCATGGACGTGGTCTTTTCGGCGTGGTGGCCGGGCGGCCGGGCGGCGACAAAGACATTGGCCACGTCGCCCCGAAAGACATCGTCGACGGCGGCGTTGGCAGCGCCGATCGCCGTCACGGCCGCCTGCCAGCTTTTCGGGCTGGCCGTGGTGTCGGCGTCGACACGAGCGATACCGGTGTCCGGTATCATAGCGCGGACCCGTTCGACGAATTCCTGCGGGTGTGCGTAGAGGATGGTGGCCTCGTCGCCTTCCGGCGCCTCGGCACGATCAAGGGCCGCAAAGGCCTCGTCGTCGAGCACGCGCTCGATGGCGCGCAGGCGGTCCGGCCGCTCCGGATGACCGGGCGGCGTTATATGCTCGACGAAGATCGGGTGGGTATAAAGCCTTGTGACCATGCCCCCGATATAGGCGCGCCTGGTGGCTTTGACCATGTTTTGCAACCGGCAAAGGCAGACGTTCAACAGGGTTTAGGCGTTGGTGCTGGTTGGGTCCGGCGCGAGCTGCCCGAATCTTGAGGCGCGCTTCGCCCGTCCCATTCGAGGTCGCGCCTTGCCTTTTGGTGGTCTTGAGACAGGCTCAGGCCGGCGATTTGTCCACCTCAGCCGGTGCTTGTGGACGACCAGTGCTGCGGCCTTGCCTGAGCAGTCCCTGCAAAAGCACGTTGAACGCCTTCACCGCCTTTTTCGACGTCGCTTCTGGATTTTCCGAATTTGCGATCCACTGCGCGGCATGTAGCGAGGCGCCGCTGACCAGCCTTGCTGCGGCTTCGGGATCAACGGCAACGATGGTTCCCTCGTCCCTCAGCTTTTGAAGGTTCTCGCTCATCGAGCGGATGCATTCGTTCTGGCTCGGCCATTGCGAAGGATCGCCGAGCACCGCCGGTCCGTCGCGAAGGACAATACGCTGGATCTCCGGCTCCAGCGCCATCTCGATATAGGCGGTGCATTCGTCGACAAAGCCCTGCCAGAGAGTGTCCGCCCTGACTGAGACGATCTTCAACCGGGCCAACATCTCCGCGTCGATCTCGGCGATAACCGCCTGGAGAAGGCCCTTCTTGTCGCCGAAGTGATGATAAAGCGCGCCGCGCGTCAGCCCGGCCGATGCGGTGAAGTCGTCCATCGAGGCCTCGGCATAGCCGACAGTGCCAAAGGCATGGCGCGCCGCCGCGACCAGTTTGGCGCGGGTTTCGGCGATCATCTCCCTGCGTGGTTTGTGCCCCATTCGCCCATTCCTTCACATACGTCTCGTATATTAATTGACATACGCGTCGTATGTCATTATTTGATTTGCATACGCCACGTATATAAGTGGATCGGCCTCAAAAATCCAGGAGTGTTCCCATGCCCAATCCCTATCGCGAAATATTCAAGGCAAGGGGAGCCAAGGGCTTCGCTGCAGCCGGCTTCGTCGCCCGGATGCCGATGGCCATGGCTCCGATCGGAATCGTCGCGATGCTGTCGCAGACGCACGGCGAGTACTGGCTGGCCGGCGCCGTCTCCGCGACATATGCGCTGGCCAATGCTTTTGTCGCGCCGCAGATATCGCGACTGGTGGACCGCCTCGGCCAGGCGCGGATTGTGGCGCCCACCACCGTTATTTCCGTGCTCGCCTTCGTGGTGCTGATTGCGGCGGCCAATCAGGACTTGCCGATATGGACACTGTTCGTGTCAGCGCTGCTGGCCGCCGCTATGCCCAGCATCCCAGCGATGGTGCGCGCGCGCTGGACAGAGCTCTTCCGGGATCGCCCCGAGATGAACACGGCGTTCGCCTTCGAATCGGCGGCGGACGAGCTGGTCTACATCGCCGGGGCTTCGCTGTCGGTTGGCCTGAGCGTCGCGCTTTTCCCGGAAGCGGGAATGCTGGCGAGCACATTGTTCCTCGCCTTCGGCTCGACAGCCCTCATCCTGCAGCGCTCGACCGAGCCGCGCGTGCGACCGGTCGACCAGGGTTCGCGCGGATCGGCAATCCGCCTGCGGCCGGTCCAAATCATCACCTTGGCCCTGATCTTCATCGGCGCGACCTTCGCAACCACGGAGGTGAGCACCGTGGCGATCACCAAGGAGCTCGGCCAGCCGGGCGCCGCCAGCCTCGTCATCGGCGTCTATGCCCTCGGATCGTTCGTCGTCGGCATCGTCCTCGGCGCTCTGAACCTGAAAACACCGCTGCAAATTCAGCTTGCCATCGCGATCGCCATCATCGCGCTCACCACGCTGCCGTTGCTTGTCGCAGACACGGTGCCGCTTCTGGCGCTGGCTGTCTTCGTTAGCGGTGTGGCGATCTCGCCGACCTTCATCACGGCATTCGGCCTGATCGAGCGGCGCGTGCCGGAGGCGATGCTGACCGAGGGCGTGACCTGGGTCATGACCGGCATAGGCATCGGCATGGCGCTCGGCTCCTTCGCCGCCGGATGGGTGGTGGACGCCTTCGGTGCCCAGAGCGGGTTCCTGGTGTCGGTGGCGGCGGGCACAATCGCGCTGGTCACCGTGCTGCTCGGAATGCGCAGCCTTGCCACGGGCGATAGTGACATCTCCGCGCGCGAAACAGCCGCGGTTCCTGCCGAATAGCCTTCAGGCGTCCGGTCCCAAGCGGGACCGGACGCACCCGGCGCTCCGCTAAACCAGCCCTAAAGAATCTCGGTCTTGGCGATGTGGATGCCGAAACCTTCAAGGCCGACATAGTGGCGTTCGCGCGAGGCGATCAGGTTGATCGAGGAAATGCCCAGATCCTTCAAGATTTGCGCGCCGAGGCCGATCTCGCGCCATTCGCTTTCGCGGCGGCGCGCCTCTTCATGGTCCTCGCGGTCGCCGGCAGCCGGCCGGTTGCGCTCCTGATGGGCGACGCCGACGGAACCTTCGCGCAGATAGACGATGACGCCGCGCCGGCGCTCGCCCATCGATTTCATGATGCCGTCCAGCCTGTGGCCGGTGCCGAAGACGTCAGTCACAACATCCTCGGAATGCAGTCGCACGGGCACCTCCTCGCCGTCGCGGATGTCGCCGAAGACGATCGCCACATGGTGCATGGAGTCCCAGGGCAGCGTGNGTAGGTGAAGACCTGCGCCTTGCCGCCGGGCGTGTCGATCTCAGAACAGGCGACACGCTCGACCAGCGTTTCCTTGCGCTGGCGATAGGCGATGAGGTCGGCGACCGAAATCTGCTTCAAACCGTTCGTTTCGGCGAAGGCCTGCACCTGCGGGCCGCGCATCACGGTGCCGTCATCATTGACCAGCTCGGAAATGACACCGACCGGCGGCAGGCCGGCAAGCTTGCACAAATCGACCGCGGCTTCGGTATGGCCCGAACGCATCAGCACACCGCCTTCGCGCGCAATCAGCGGAAAGATGTGGCCGGGGCGGACGAAATCGGAGGCGCCGACATTGCCGTTGGCAAGGTTGCGCACGGTCAATGTGCGGTCGTCGGCCGAAATGCCCGTCGTGGTGCCGTGCTTGAAATCGACGCTGACGGTGAAGGCGGTGGTGTGGGCCGAGTCGTTGTCGGCGACCATCGGCGACAGGTTGAGGCGCTTGGCCTCCTCGCGCGGCATCGGCGTGCAGACGATACCAGAGGTATTGCGGACGATGAACGCCATCTTTTCCGGCGTGCAATGGACGGCGGCGACGATCAGGTCGCCCTCGTTCTCGCGCCCGTCATCGTCCATGACGACGACAATCTCGCCGCGTTCGAAGGCGCGCAGGGCTTCGACGATCTTCTTCTGGTCGTAAGGCATGGACGCTCGCTTCGCTCTCGCAGGGAATAGGGCAGTAAGGCAGTAGGGCAGTAAGGGATTAGGGAAAAGGAAAAAATTGGCTGCTTCGGCGGGATAACATACTGCCCTACTGCCCTACTGCCCTACTGCCCTACTGCCCTACTGCCCTCTCCCTGTCTGTCCCCGATGCCGCAGATAGTGATCGGCGATCGCGCAGGCAACCATCGCCTCGCCGATCGGCACGGCGCGGATGCCGACGCACGGATCGTGCCGGCCCTTGGTCATGATCTCGACGTCGTTGCCGTCCTTGTCGATCGACTTTCGCGGGGTCAGGATCGACGAGGTCGGCTTGACGGCGAAGCGCGCGACGATCGCCTGGCCGGTCGAGATGCCGCCGAGGATGCCGCCGGCATTGTTGGACAGGAAGACCGGCTTGCCGTCATTGCCGATACGCATCTCGTCGGCATTTTCTTCGCCGGTGATGCGGGCGGCCTCGAAGCCGTTGCCGATCTCGACACCCTTGACGGCATTGATCGACATCAAGCCCGAGGCAATGTCCTGGTCGAGCTTGGCGTAGATCGGTGCGCCCAGGCCTGCCGGAACGCCGTCGGCGACGATCTCGATTACCGCGCCGACCGAGGAACCCGCCTTGCGGATGCCGTCAAGATACGCGGTGAAGACGACGACCGATGCCGGATCGGGCGTGAAGAATGGATTTTCGGCGTCGCCAACGAAATTCCAGTTCCAGTTGGCGCGGTCGATCGATTTTTCCCCCATCGACACCAGTGCGCCGCGCACGATCATGCCGGGCACGACCTTGCGGGCCAAGGCTCCGGCCGCCACCCGCGCCGCCGTCTCGCGGGCCGAAGAACGGCCGCCGCCGCGATGGTCGCGCAGGCCGTATTTGGTGTCGTAGGTATAATCGGCATGACCCGGCCGGTATTGACGGGCGATCTCGCCATAGTCCTTGGAGCGCTGGTCGACGTTCTCGATCAGCATCGACACCGGCGTGCCGGTGGTGATCATGGTCTCGCCGTCGTCATCCAGGATGAAGCCGGACAGGATCTTGACCTCGTCTGGTTCGCGACGCTGCGTCACAAAACGCGATTGACCCGGGCGGCGCTTGTCGAGTTCGGCCTGGACCTCGGCGCGCGTGAAGCGGATGCCGGGCGGACAGCCGTCGACGACGCAGCCGAGCGCCGGGCCATGGCTTTCGCCCCAGGTGGTGACGCGGAAAAGATGGCCAAACGTATTGTGAGACATGAAAACCAGCCCTGCCGGCGTCGAGCCGGCTTAGCGCATGACCCCGAAAATCGGAGCGATTTTCGGGAAGGATCATGCGCAAATCAAAAGTGCCGCAGCGTCGTTTCTGCGTCAGGGCGCGTGGCGCCGTAGCTGCGTTCTATTGGCGTTTTCCGCAGCGGTCAAACTGTGATCAGGCGGATTTAGTTTTGACACATTCGGTTGGTTTCTGCTTCCCTCGACCCATCTGTTGAACACCGTCTGTTGAACACCCGCCGCCACCGAGCCGGCGCAATGATAAGAGGACGATGATGCGTATCCCGATCGGCGCCGTTGCCGCCATGTTGCTGATTTCCACCGCCGCCTTCGCCGGCCAGACCGAAGGCCTGATCAAAGAGATCGACAAGGAGACGTTGACGCTGACACTCGACGACGGCAAATCCTACAAGCTGAATGCCGAAACCGATCTCGAAGCGCTGAAACCCGGCATGGACATCGTGATCGCCTACGACGAGACAAACGGCGAGAACATCATCACCGACATGCAATTGCCGGATAGCGATTCAACCGAATAGACTCATTCAGTCTGGGCGGTGCTGGCTATTCTCGCGAGCAACGCGACCAGTTCCGGCTGCGATGGGTCTCGGTTTTGACGAAGACGGCTTTCAGGTGATTCCTGGCGGTTTCGTAAGTGACACCCACTCATCCGCGACGGCCTTCAACTCTGCGCCCGATCAAACCCGGCAAGCCAGTCTTACCTCGGCTTGCGGCGTCCGGCTGAACTTAACCTCTCACGGGGTGAAGTCGCTAAATTCGGACGGCAGGACTGCATTCTCACCAAGTTCTAACCTGAATCTCTCATATCCTTAATAGCGGGTCCTCTATGGTTGCTCCGTGCTGAAACGGCGTCGCGGAAATGTTGCGCCGATCTGCGCGAGCCATCCTGCACGGTGGCCTTCTCTGCCGCGAAGGGGGTATTCTTGAATCCGATCGGTTTCGGGTTCTCAACGCCGATGGACACCGATGGGCATCAGGTCTCGCATTCTTG
Source organism: Mesorhizobium sp. L48C026A00 (assembly GCF_000502375.1). Classification (NCBI taxonomy): domain Bacteria; kingdom Pseudomonadati; phylum Pseudomonadota; class Alphaproteobacteria; order Hyphomicrobiales; family Phyllobacteriaceae; genus Mesorhizobium; species Mesorhizobium sp. L48C026A00. The sequence continues at coordinate 46,733 of NZ_AYWU01000008.1, forward strand.
TATTTCAGCTCATTGTCGTGGGGGCAGTCGTGATTATGGCGGCTATCGTCTACATCACGATTCGCTCGACAACCTACTACACACAGCGCGTGCAATGGGCCAACAACCAACTGGAAGCCGTCACCGCGCTTACGGTCAACGCCAACCGATATTCTGAGCAGATCGCCGAGTTCCTGTTAATTGGCGAACCGGAGCGTCCCGACTACGAGAGCGCCCGCGCCGAACTTGAGGCCGGATTCGAAAAGCTCGCCGAGCTGACCAGGGGAGAAGCCGAGTTTCTCCTGGGCAGCAGCAAACAGGAGGAAGCCGGTGACGAGATCTTCCGCATCACGCGGATGCGCACGCTCTACGGAGAAATCGCCAAAGCCACGTCGGACGCAATCAATCTTCGCAACTAGGGGCGCCAGGAGGACGCGGTCAGGATTTTTCGCCGGGACATCGAGAATCGTTTCGACGCCGAGTTCGAAAACATCCTGGAAGCCGCGCGGCGCGACGAAGAGGAAGAGGTTGTGCGAACCGAACTGCAGGCAGAAGCACTGTGGCGACGCCTGACCTGGATGACGGCCGCGCTTGCATTGGCTGCTGTGGTTCTCTGCTTTGTTGCTGCTTTCCTTCTCGCCCGATCATTGATGCGCCCGATCAGCCTGCTGACCGAAGGCACAGAGGCGATCAGTCGTGGTGATCTCGACCACCGGATCGCCTTCGATGGCCGCGATGAACTTGGTGCGCTCGCCAGGCGGTTCAACGAAATGGCCACGCATCAGCAAGACCAGCGCGACCGGCTGCTCAATGCCAAAGCAGAACTCGAGCAGCAAGTTGCCACACGGACCGCCGAGCTTGCCGCGGCCAACCAGCGGCTGACGGAGCTCGACCGGTTGCGCGTCCAGTTCCTCGCCGACATCAGCCATGAACTGCGCACTCCACTGACGGCGCTTCGCGGTGAAGCGGAAATTCCGCTGCGCCATGGTTCAAAGCCAGAGGCAGTGTACCGCGATGCGCTCGAACGGATTGTCACTCAGAGCCTGGAGATGGGACGCCTCGTCGACGATCTGGTTTTCCTTTCTCGTTCGGAAACCGATACAATACGTTTCGAGCCCCGCCGAACGGACCTCGTTACCATCGTCGCCGATGCGGTCCACGAGGGCGAAATCCTGGGGCGCGCCAAGGGCATCTCGATCAAGGCGGCCTACAGCACCCGTCCGGTCTGGATCACAGCCGACGCGCAGCGGCTCAAACAGGCTCTGGTGATAATTCTGGACAATGCCATAAAATATTCTCCGCGCGATCGCTCGGTGAACTTGAGCATGACCGCTATGGACGGGCATGCGGAGATTGCGATACGCGACAAGGGTTTGGGCATTCCAGCCGAGGAAATACCCAAGGTGTTCGAGCGATTTTACCGTGGCCGAAGCCCAAGGGCGTCGCGCCAACTTGGCAGTGGCCTCGGTCTGGCGATCGCGAAATGGCTCATCGAAAAGCATCGTGGCGAGATTGCGCTCACGAGCGAGGTCGGGTCTTTTACTGAGGTCGTGGTCCGGCTTCCACACGCTGACGCAACCGCGTCTGCGGATGCGAACGCAGGTGCCGCCGTGGTCGTTCTGAAAAAGAGGCTGCGTGCAAAAACCGGCTCGGAATAAAGAACGACCTCCTTCGTTTCCTGGATTACGATAGTTGAGGCGGGAGCTCGGCGGAATGACCGCGCCCACCGCGAGGCGGGGAATTCTCTGACTCCCCGCAATACGACCCGGGGAGAAGGTGGTGTAAATGTCAAGGATTCTGCTGGTAGAGGACGACGATCGCATCGTCGGCTTCATCAAGCGAGGACTCGAAGCCGAGGGTTACGTTGTCGACGTGACCGACAGTGGCGGGGATGCGCTGGCGATGGTGCGGGAGACGCCATATGCGCTGATCGTTCTCGACCGAATGCTTCCAGGAATCGACGGCCTCGAAGTATGTCGCATGTTGCGGCGCGAGCAGCACCAGCATCTTGTCCTGATGCTCACGGCTAGAGACAGCCTGCAGGACAAGGTCGAAGGGCTGAAGGGGGGCGCCGACGACTACCTGACCAAACCTTTCGCCTTCGACGAGCTGATCGCGCGCATGGAGGCGCTGCTTCGCCGCGGCTCCAGCACAGGCACGGACCCAGTCCTCAGGGTTGGCGATCTGGCGCTTGATCCGGTCGGCAAGAAGGTCTGGCGCGGCGAACGCGAGATCAGCCTTACGGCCAAGGAATTCAGGCTTCTCGCGTATCTAATGTCGCACTCCGGCGCTGTGATCAGCAGAACCCGGCTGCTCAACAATGTTTGGGATCTGAGCTTCGACCCGGAAACGAAGGTGGTCGATGTCTACATTCGCTACCTTCGCAGCAAGATCGAAAGCGTGGACGAAAAGCCGCTCATAAAAACCGTGCGGGGCTTCGGCTACGTGATATCGGCTTGAAGCCAGCGGGTCACCCACGTTTTCAGGAAATAGGCAGTTCTCTCACCAAGCTCTAACCTGATGCTTGCCATAGTCTAATCCTGGCCTTGCCGAAATCTAGCCGGACTCCCACGCTGGTTTAGCCGCCGTGGTCATATGCTGCCACATGAAGATACCGACCCACCCCGAATGCGTGCGGAGGCGGCTGACTTCGCTCGGTCCTCAAGAAACCGGAAACTTCACGTGATTGAGACTGATCAATTCGGAAAGCAACTTGTTGCATTTCTTCCGAACCTGCGCCGTTTTGCGATTTCCCTTTGCCGTTCCCGCGATCTTGCGGACGATCTGGTGCAAGCGGCTTGCGAACGCGCGCTTGCCAACACCGAGCGCTTTGAACCTGGAACCCGTTTTGATGCGTGGTTGTTCCGGATCCTGCGAAATTTGTGGATTGACCACATCAGAAGGCAGCGCACGGCCGGGCCGCAGGAGGACATTGAGCAACGGCAGGACCTCGTCGGCGCCTGTGGCGAGCGAGATGTCGAAGCACGCTTTACCCTGAACAGCGTTGCCCAGGCGATCACCGACCTGCCGGACGATCAGCGCGAAATCATTCTCCTGGTCTGCGTCGAGGACCTTTCCTACAGGGAGGCGGCCGGCGTTCTCGGGATCCCGATCGGAACGGTGATGAGCCGGCTGGCGCGCGCCAGAAAGAATCTCGCCGAGGCAGTCGGAATAAATCCCGGCTTGCCACGTTCACCGGTCATGAAGGGCGAGAACAGAAATGATCAGACGCGAGTTTGCTGACGAAACGCTCATGGCCCTTGCAGACGGCGAACTTGACGACGCGACTGCCGCAGCCATCGAGAAAGCCATGCAGCCGGATATCGCCAGCCGGGTCGCGCTGTTCCTGGAAACCCGCATTCAGGTCAAAGAGGCACTGATGCCGGTTCTCGATGAACCCGTTCCCGACCGGCTCAGCCAGTCCGTGCAGCGAATAATCGACGAAGCCAGGTGGCGCAGCGTTCCATCGCACGCCATCGAGGCCGCGCGTGTCGTTGCCTTCAGGGCGAGGGACAATCAGTCAATACGGCGCCCCCAGGCATCCTGGATCATGCCGCTGGCTGCTTCGCTGGTTGCAGTCGTTTTTGGGTTCGGCGGATATTTTTTTGGGTTTGCCAGCCAAAACCAGCCGCATGGACTTGAGGTGGCAGGGCAGGACAGCCCTCTTTCAGAGGCGCTCGGGCAGGTGGCGTCCGGCGAAGAAACCGTGCTGGCAGGCTCCACCGACAGGATCCGTGCCGTAGCCACGTTTCGCGATGGAACCGGTTCCTTGTGCCGCGAATTTGAACTCGATTCCGCCAACCGCTCGACCGTCATATCCGTGGCGTGCCACTCGGATAATGGTTGGGCGGTGAATTTTGCCGTCGTTGCGCCCGCGCGCGACGGCGGATATGCACCGGCCTCGTCTACGGAAGCGCTCGATTCCTATCTCGCGGCAACCGGAGTGCATGAGCCTCTGTCACGGGAAGACGAGGCGGCGGCATTGAGATCGTTGGGCCAGTAGAAGGCGGGCCCGTGGGCATGCTTTTGGGCGACATGCATTAGAGCCAGTCCAGGCTTCGGCCCTCCAGCCTGAGCAAGCGATCGTGCGGCACATTCAGCCTGGCGGCTTCTTTCTCGGGCATTCCCAGCACCATGCGGAACAGGACGCGCACGACGCCGCCATGCGTCACGCAGACCGTCCGGCGATCCAGCGCGTCGAACCACGGCTTTACCCGTTCGAGCAGCATTTGATAGCTTTCGGCGCCCTCGCCGGGCGGCAGGAAATTCCACTTGTCGAGGCGCCTCTCCCTGGCCGAGCCGAGATGCCGGGCCTCGAGTTCGGGAAAGGTGAAACCCTGCCAGTCGCCGAAACTCATTTCGACAAGGCGGGGATCGGTGCGGTAGGCCTGGGGATCGAGCCCCATCGCCATGCGAATGCGTTCCATGGTCTCACGCGTTCGCCGCATCGGGCTGGCGACAAAATCGAAATCTTCGGGGTTTTGAACGAGTTCCGCCAGCCGATGGCCATTGCCGGTCGCCTGCTCGCGGCCGAGCGGGTTGAGATCGGTGTCGGCCTGTCCTTGCANCGCCAGCCGATGGCCATTGCCGGTCGCCTGCTCGCGGCCGAGCGGGTTGAGATCGGTGTCGGCCTGTCCTTGCAGCCGGGACTCGGCGTTCCACACCGTCTGGCCATGGCGCGCGATGTAGACGAGCGGATACATCAGGTCATCCGGAGAGCGGTCGAGAATGCGGGAGGGTATATTCGAGGCGGGTCTATTCCTTGACGGTCGAAATATCAGGCGCGTCGACCGCCTTCATGCCGACGACATGGTAGCCGGAATCGACATGGTGGACCTCGCCGGTGACGCCGCGTGAAAGGTTTGAAAGGAAATAGACCGCAGAATCGCCGACCTCCTCTTGCGTCACCGTCTGCTTTAGCGGCGAATTGTATTCGTTCCACTTCAGGATGTAGCGAAAATCGCCGATGCCGGAGGCTGCCAGCGTCTTGATCGGACCGGCGGAGATGGCGTTGACGCGGATTTTCTTGGCGCCGAGGTCGACGGCCAGATAGCGCACGCTGGCTTCGAGCGCTGCCTTGGCAACACCCATGACGTTGTAGTGCGGCATCACTTTTTCCGCACCGTAGTAAGTCAACGTCAGCAGCGAGCCGCCATCAGTCATCAGCGCCTCGGCGCGCTTGGCGATGGTGGTGAAGGAAAACACCGAAATGTCCATCGTGCGCAGGAAATTGTCGCGCGTCGTCTCGACATAGCGGCCAGTCAGTTCGTCCTTGTCGGAAAAGGCGATGGCGTGGACGAGGAAATCGAGCTTGCCCCAACGCTTGGCGATGTCGTCGAAGACCGCATCGAGCGTTGCCGGATCGGTCACATCGCAATGGCCGGCGACATGGGCGTTGAGTTCCGCCGCCAGCGGCTCGACGCGCTTCTTGAACGCCTCGCCCTGATAGGTCAGCGCGATATCGGCGCCATGGTCGACGCAGGCCTTGGCAATGCCATAGGCGATCGACCGATTGTTCGCGACGCCCAGGACAAGCCCGCGCTTGCCGGCCATAATGCCTTGTCCACCCGCCATGTGAGCGCTCTCCGCAAGATTTGCTGCTTCGTGAAGTGGCTATCGCACAGGCACCGAGCCCCTTCAAGCGCTCAAAACGGACAGTGCCCGCCCGGCTGGCCTTCCGACTTGGATGCCATGCAGCAGTTCTGCGAGAGTGGCTGTGCATCGAAACGGTCACTCGATCCTGAAACGAGGCGCATCTGCCGGCGCCGACGCCAACAGGTCGCGAACAAGTTTCCTCGTCATGAATTCACCGGCGTCTTTCGCATCCGAGATGTCCATGGCGAACGCTCCGGGACCGCCGATCACGCTGGAGCGGAAATATTGCGCAAGTTCCGCATCCTGCCCCAGGACCAATCCGTTGATTGTAAAACCTTGCGCCAGCGCCGCGTCTCGCGAGGATTCTGTTCCGCCCGCGAAATTGTCGGTTCCGTTGGCGCAGATGTTCATGACCGCGCGCTCCGTCGCGGGCGGCGATGACGTCAACAGGAGCGAAGCAATGGCGATCGCCTCCGACATGTCTGTCAGACGATCGTGCATCGCCGCGGGATCAGCGTCGCCGTCGCGGTCCTGCTCCATATCGCCGCCTCCGTAATGGGTTCGGTCGATGAGCGTCACCGAAGCGAGCGCCTGAGACACGCGCGCGGCGTCCTCGGCCGAGCCGATGACGGTCCAGGGCCAACAGGTCGAACTTGCCATCGCTTGACCATGTGAAGACGGCGAACCCGATCCGACGCCGCGGACCGGCGGTGGCGGCGCGCAGGAAGTCGGGGTGGACGAGCGCCCGCACGAGCCCGGCCTGCTGGAGCCATTCCTCATATCGGCCGATCGAGTCCGATACGTCGATTGCTGTGACGACATTGGCGTCGGTGCCCGGCACGACCGCGTTGGCCGCTGGCGAAGCGCCGCACAGGAAGACCATCAGTGGCAGGGCGAGGTGAAGGGCGCGCCAGCGGCAAGGTTTCGCCGGCATAGCAGGCTTCGGCTTCACCGCCTGGTGTTCTGAACGACGCCGGAACCAGCGCGTTGGAACGGACGGAAACAGGTGCGACGGCATTGGCTCCTCCCGGAATGATCCCGGGGTAACGGGCCGGAGCCAAACTTATTCCTCCTGTTCGCGCGGCCGTTTCCGCAATTCGGTTATGTCCGCTTTGAGAATGGCAGGCTCGGATCCATTGCGTGAAGATCCGCATCACGCCCCAGCCCGCGATAGAGGATGAACGCACAGCAACAGGCGACGGCAATCGACAGCATCTCGCCGCCGTCTTCAGCGTAGCCAACGAGCTTCGAGCCCGTCAGGAAGTGCAGCATGTCAACCACCACGGCAAAACCCACAAGACACGCGAACAGCAGCAAAAACACCGATCCGAGGCTTGTTGCCTCGGTCTGCTTTGCCAGAATGACCACAACAGCGGCGCCAGCAGGCCGAGCGCGACCGCCGACCAGGTGATGATTTCCCCGGTGTCGCGAGCCCGCATGCCCGGCAGCGAAACGAGGTCGAATGTCGCTGCCAGCAGCAGGCCGCCGCGCTCATGGAAACGGGTGGCGTCGTCGAGCGTCACAAAACTGAAAATCAGGGACCAGGCAAGAAACATATGCTCCCTGGTTCGAAGCCAGATGCCGAACAGAAACAGGGCGCAAAGCGCGGCCTGCCCGTAGTTGAACATCTCGGGCAGCGATCCATCCCTGCTGATGTTGAGACGCGCTGGCAGATCGTAGTGTGAAATTCCGACAGATCGAAGCGCCTCGATCGCGAATGGAACGATGATGACGAGGATATTCAGGCATATCACTATCAGCGCGAAAACCCTGCTGAGCCTGTCGTTTCGATACATCGCCCGGATTTCCCCGAACGCATTTTCCAAACTCGATAACGCATGACCCAGCAATCCGACGCGCTCCTTCGTTGCTATTCGTTTGACGGCAATTTCGTTAGTCAACCAATGGTCTGGAAACGGGGCGGCCGCGGGTTTATTCCGCCCGCAGAAAAGAAAACGCTCTCGGCGACGAGCGACTGGCCCGCCTGGCGCGAGCCGGCCATGTTCCGGGCGGCCATCGAGCGATGTCGCGGAATTCGGCTGAGCCCTGCAGTCGAACAAGACGGACAGGTGAGAGACAAGAGCGTTTGCGGCGCAGCGCGCCTTGACGCGCCAGGCTAGCGTTTGCGGTTGCGCATCAACGTTTCGAGATCGCTGTCGCCACCCTCAGGCAGCATCAGCCGCACATGCGCGTAGAGATCGCCGTGACCGCCGACTTTTTCCGGCAGGCCCCTGCCCTTCAGCCGCAGGACCTTGTCCGAGCTCGACCAGGCGGGAACATTGACTGCAACCTTGCCGGTCGGCGTTTCGACCGCCACCTTGGCACCGAGCACGGCATCCGCCAGCGCAATCGGCAGGTCGGCGTGGAGGTCGCGGCCTTCGACACGGTAGCGCGGATGCCGCCGGAAGCGGATCTTGACCAGCGCATCGCCTGGTTGCCCCGGCCCTTGCTCGCCCTGCCCTTTCAGCCGGATGGTCTGGCCGTCCTCGACATAGGCTGGCAGCTTGACGGCGACCTTGCGCCCGTCGGGGAACATCGCCGTTACCTTCTCGGCAGTCGCCGCTTCTTCGATGGTGATGTCGAGCGTCACGTTCAGGTCGGCGCCGGACGGCGCCTGCCGGCCGGCGCCCATGCCGGCGCCGCGAGAGAAGGTCTCGCCGAAAATCTGGCTGAAGATGTCGCTGCTGCCGTCGAACGGATCGCCGCTCGGACGGCCTGAGCGAAACTCGAAACGCGAGCCGCCCGGCCCTTGCTGCCGGCGAAAACCGGCGAACGGATCGGCGCCGCCGGCGGCGCCCTCGAAACCTTGAAAGCGCGGCTTGCCCTCGGCATCGATCTCGCCGCGATCGAAAGCCGCACGGTTCTTCTCGTCGCCGACGATCTCGTAAGCCTGGTTGGCCGCAGCAAACCGCTCCTTCGCCTTGGGATCCGGATTCTGGTCCGGATGATACTCCTTGGCGAGTTTGCGGTATGCCGATTTTATATCCTGGGCCGATGCGTTCTTGGCAACGCCCAGCACCTCATAGGGGTCGCGCATGCTTCCTGTCCTGGAGAAGGAGTGAGTCCACGATTGCCATCTATATGCGCTCGCATAGGAAGAAATTCCAGTAGCGCGGTCATATGATGGCGGAAAATCAGAGCGCTTTGAAGTCCTGCATCCGCCAGGCGCCGGCGCCGGCCAGGCACACCTCGCCCTTGAACAGGGCGACGCCGTCGAAGCTTTCGCGTGAGGCGGTGAAGCGGCGGCAAAGCTGGCCGTTGTCCCTGGATTCCGCCAGTTCGGTGATCGAGCCGCGCGAACCGGTATCGGAATTCGCCCACGGAACGGCCTGCCCGCCAAGTTCCTGGATATCGGCTGAAGACACCGCGTTGCGGATCGTCGCCTGGTCCGAGGCGCGATCCTGGTCGATCGGCATGGCAGAGGCAGGCGTGCTGCTGGTCAGGATCGTACGGTCGACCTCCGCCTGCTCCAAACTGAAGCCGCCGGCACCGCAGGCGGCAAGCGGCAAGGCGACCAGCACAATCGCGGCGGCCTTGACCGCACCTTGTGCGTTGGCCGAAGCAATAAGGCTCCATTGCCTGCTGTCAAAAAGTTGCGCGATGCGCGACAATCGGCAATCTCCCCCGGCCGGCAATAGAATTTGGAAAAACTATGAGCGAAACTGAGTTAACAAGCGGTGACTTTGCCGAGGCTGCCGAGCCATTCCGCCTGTTTGCCGCATGGCTTGACGACGCGACAAAGAGCGAGATCAACGATCCCAACAGCGTGGCGCTGGCGACCGTCGATGCCGAAGGCATGCCGAATGTGCGGATGGTGCTGCTCAAGGGGTTCGATGAAAGCGGATTTGTGTTCTACACGAATTTTGAGAGCGCCAAAGGCCGCGAGATTCTTGGCAGCATGAAGGCGGCGATGTGCTTTCACTGGAAATCGCTGCGCCGGCAGGTGCGTGCGCGCGGGCCGGTGGAGATCGTCACCGAGGCGGAAGCGGACGCGTATTACGCGACGCGCCCGCGCGGCAGCCGCATCGGGGCATGGGCGTCGAAACAGTCGCGGCCGCTGGAGAGCCGCTTCGCACTGGAAAAAGCCGTTGCCGAATACACAGCGCGCCATGCGATCGGCGAGATCCCACGACCGAAACACTGGTCGGGTTTTCGCATCGTGCCGCAGACGATCGAGTTCTGGCACGACCGGCCTTTCCGGCTGCACGATCGCATTGTCTTCTCGCGCAACGCTGAGGGCGGCTGGGACAAGACAAGGCTTTATCCCTGAGTGGTCCCTGGGATTTCGGCTTCGATATACGTGAAGATGTCGTCGCGATCGGCGAGCGCAAACCGCGCCCAGACCAGCCTCAAGACTCACCTGCCTCCGCCTTGCGAAGCGCTGCCGCCCGCCGTCCAGAAAAATGGGATTCGGCTTCGGCGTCTTCAACATCCGGCCGCGTATCCTCCAGCGCCTGCTGAACTTTTGCCCGGAACCAGGCATCATGGGCGTCACTGTTGCTGACAAGTTCGAGCGGCAAGGCGCCCTCATTGGCGGTCCGCGTCAACAAGATACGGACAGCATCGGAGACCGTGAGCCCCATGTTTTCCAGAACCGCCGTGGCGCGTTCCTTCACTTCAGCGTCAATACGGGTCTGGACCAGTGCGTTCGACGGCATGACAGTCTCCTTCGCTGGCACACAATGTAATGCATTTGCATGACATATGCCAGACTCTTGGCCGGCGTCTGGTGCCCAGCTACCCTTTCTTCCTGGTCATGAACGCCGTCAGCGCGGCGCGGGCCTCGTCGGATTTGAGCCGCTCGCGAAAATGCTCGCTTTCCTGGCCGATGCGGGCAACAAGGTCTTCACGCGAGCCGCGCATCAGGTCACGCGCGATCTTCAGCGCCTGCGGCGGCTTGGCCGCTATCTGGCTGGCCGCGGCCAGGACGGACGCTTCGAGTTCGTTCTCCTCGACTACTGCGTAGATCAATCCGGCGGCCTTCGCCCGCTCGGCCGAAAATCCTTCGCCGAGGCCAAGCAGCGCGAAAGCGCCTTGCCGGCCGAGAATCTGCGGCGCAAGCAGGCTCGAGCCGGCCTCGGGGACCAGGCCGAGATCGACGAAGGGCGTGCGGAATAGTGTGCGCGGCGTGGCGAAGGTCAGGTCGCAATGCAGGTTGAGCGTGGTGCCGATGCCGACCGCGATGCCGTCGACGCCGGAGGTCATCGGCTTTTCCGTCCTGGCCAGCGCCATCAGGAAATCCCAGACTTCGGTGCCGCCCTCGCCGCCGGTGGCGACGACCATGAAATCGGCAAGGTCGTTGCCGGACGAGAAGGCGCCTGGAACACCGAGGAAGACATGGACGCGGATCGCCGGATCGGCGTCGCCCTCGGCAAGGGCTTTGGACATTGTTGCATACATGGCCCGCGTCAAGGCGTTCTTCTTGTCCGGACGGTTCATGCGGATGATCTGGATGGCGCCCTGGCGCTCGACGAGGATGTGGTCTGTCACGGGTGATCCTTTGTGAACGTCGTGAAACGTTAACCTGGTGGCTGTCAGGCAGAAATCAGCGTCTGGCCGGCAGCGGCAAGGCTCTCGGCGCCGCCGATGACACGCTCCTTCAGCGCGCCCGCCTCGCCAAGCAGGTTTTCGGCGTAAAAACGGCAAACGGCGATGCGGCTTTGGTCGGCAAGCGCGCCGCGCGCCAGATAGGCGCCGCCCGCCGCCAGCGAGATCAGCCGCAGATAAGGCGTCGCACCGGCCAGCGCCGCGTCCGAGCGGCCGTCGGCGAGCAGCCCTTGCAGGAAGCGCGTCGCCTGGCTGAGGTCGTCGAGCGCCTGGTCGAGGCCATCGGCGGTGCGGCCAAAACCTTGAAGGTTCGAGGTCCGCGCTTGATTGGCGACGGATTTCAGTTCGGCGATGTAGCCATGCACATGCTCGCCGCCGCCAAGCGGCAGCTTGCGCGCCACCAGGTCTATCGCCTGGATGCCATTGGTGCCTTCGTAGATCGGCGCGATGCGCGCGTCGCGATAAAGTGCTGCCGCACCGGTCTCCTCGATGTATCCCATGCCGCCATGAATCTGCAGCCCGAGCGAGGCGACCTCGACGCCGACATCGGTGGAAAAGGCCTTGGCCAGCGGCGTCAGCAGATTGGCGCGCTCCTGCCAATGGATGGCTTCATCGCCGACGGATACGCGCGCATGGTCGATGGCGTGCGCGCAGCAATAACTGATGGCGCGCGCAATCTGGGTCAGCGCCTTCATGGTCAGGAGATTGCGCTGCACGTCGGGGTGATGGACGATCGGCGTCATGCCGTTGCCATCATAGCTCGCGGCCTTGCCTTGCCGGCGTTCATTGGCGTAGGCGAGCGCCTTCTGCGTGGCCGTTTCGGCGACCGCAACGCCCTGCATGCCGACGGCGAGCCGCGCATTGTTCATCATGGTGAACATGCAGGCGAGGCCCCTGTTTTCCTCGCCGATCAGCCAGCCGATCGCGCCGGGGGCGGTCCCTTCGAAACCGTCGCCATAGATCATGGTGCAGGTCGGCGAGGCGTGGATGCCCAATTTGTGCTCCAGCCCGGAGCAGAAGACGTCGTTGCGTGCGCCAAGCGCGCCATCATCGCCGACCAGGAATTTCGGCACCAGGAACAGCGAAAGGCCGCGCGTGCCGGCCGGCGCGTCCGGCAGCCGCGCCAGCACCAGATGGATGATGTTGTCGGTAAGATCGTGCTCGCCATAGGTGATGAAAATCTTCTGGCCGAAGATGCGGTAGGTGCCGTCGCCGGCCGGCTCGGCGCGGGCGCGCAAGGCATTCAGATCCGAGCCCGCCTGCGACTCGGTCAGGTTCATCGTGCCCATCCATTCGCCTGAGACGAGCTTTTCCAGGTATTTGGCCTTCAGCCCCGGTGAAGCATGCTTGTCGAGCGCCTCGACCGCGCCCATGGTCAGCGTCGGGCCGATGCCGAAGGCCATGGCGGCGGAGTTCCACATTTCGAGCGCGGCGACGCCCAGCATGGTAGGCAGCGCCTGGCCGCCGAATTCCTCCGGCGCGGACAGCGCGTTCCAGCCGCCGTCGATCCAGCGGCGATAAAGTTCCTTCCAGCCGAGCGGCATGGTGACGGCCGCGCCGCTCAACACCGCGCCTTGTTCATCGCCGACCTTGTAGAGCGGCGCAACCTCTTCGCCGGCAAAGCGGCCGGCTTCCGCCAGAATGGCGTCGACGAGGTCTTCGCCAAGGTCGCCAAAGGTGCCGGCGTCAAGCGCCGGCTTCAGGCCGGCCACATGCTTCAGCGTGAAGGCGATTTCCTCGACTGGTGCCCGATACATGCCGCTCGCTCCTCCTCCGTCCGGCAGGGAAACTTAATATCCGTGCCGACACAAAACCATTCGCTTTTTGGGTCGCCTCTCCCGCCTTCTTTTTACGTAAACGTCAAGATTTGTCACGCGGATTTTGCATTTGGAATTGTTCACGCTAAAATCGGCAAAAAAGCCGGACAAGTCGACCGGCGACCGATCAAGAATATCGAGGGGACCGCCCGTGCTCGCCAGACCTGACGCCTATCGCTGCACCGAATGCGGCCTGCCCTATCGAACGGCAGGTTTTTGTCACCATCGCGGCAAGATCGAGGACGGCGCCGCATATTGGTCGGATCGCGGCATTCTGTGTTCGCCGCAATGCTCGCTGGCCCATCACCGCAAGCGCCAGGCTGAGGGAACGCTGCCGCAGGCGCCGGCGCCCGACCCGTTCCACCCGCTCGCCCTGCGTTGATGACCAGCAAAGCCATCCCCGGCACGATCGCGGCGGTTGCCGCGGGCCGCCGAAAGCATTTCCTTAACCATGGCGGTTCAGGATTGGGCTTTGGCCAGCAAGGATCTGCTGTTTGAAGCCGCCGGCGCACCCTCTTCGCCGCCCAGGACTCCTCGCCGTCGCGACCGCGATGGCAATGGCGTCGGCGCCGGCACAAGCCTCGGACTTCTCCCAGCCCTGGAAGAATGCCGACCGGGCGCTGGTGATCGACGCCTACGAATACAATCCCATCGATTGGACCGAGCTTGCCACCGACAAGCGCATCGTCGGCTTCATCAACAAGGCGTCCGACGGGATGCCGCCAGCGTATTTCTGTTTCGGCGACGAGACCGCGACGCGGCTCTGCAAGGCGCTGTGGAAGCGCCATGCGGTGGCACAGGAACTGTTCCAGACACGCAAGGTGGTGGCCAAGGCGCTCGGCCTGAAATGGGGCGCCTATCACCTCGCCCGACCCGGCAACCCCGTCGGACAGGCCAATAATTTCATCAATTTCGCGAAACCTGGCCCGGACGACCTGCTCGCCCTCGACATCGAGGATGACGACCCGACGAAATGGATGTCGCTCGAGGATGCAGAGGAGTTCGTGCGCCATGTGCATCGGCGGATTGGCCGTTTTCCGGTGCTCTACACCAACGGCAAGACCGCCAAGCACATCGCCGACAACAAGTACAAATATCGGCTGCTGTCGCGGCTGCCGCTCTGGTATGCGCGCTACAAGCCCGACATCGGCGTGCATTTTCCGATGGGCAACTGGCAAGGCTACGCACTCTGGCAGTTTTCGGCAAAAGCCAATTGCGGCCGGTTCCGCTGCCCCTATCGGGTGGCTGGCACGCCGAACGACATCGACGTCAATGTCGCACCGATGGATGCCGCCGCGTTGCGCGCGCAATGGCCGTTCGGCGGCCTGATCGACGCGCAGCCGGATTACCTCGCCTCGATACCGCTGCCTCTCTCGCGGGCGGCCGGCCTTGCCGGCAATGTCACCCTTACCTATGCGACCGTGGCGCCACCGCCGAGCTTCACCGAAATGGTCGCCATGTTCAGCGCGGGCTGGTCCAAGTTCCGCGGCAGCTTGCAAATGCCTGCCGTAGGGACAGCGCTGCGTCTTCCGCACCGGATCGCCGACTATCTGGGGTGGCTGCGAAAGGAAAAGCCCTCCGCATCGGCCGTTGAAGCAGCACCTACCGATCCGGTCAGCACTGCGTCGACCGAGTTGGATCGCCGCCCCCGCTAATCTTGCCCCCGCTAATCTTGTACGTCAGCGCGCCTGCTCGCGGGCAACGGCCTGCCAGCCGATGTCGCGGCGGCAAAAACCTTGCGGCCAATCGATCCGGTCGACCGCGGCGTAGGCTCGTCGCTGCGCCTCGCCGACCGTGCCGCCGGTCGCCGTGACACCGAGCACACGGCCGCCATTGGCGACCAGCCCGCAGCTGTCGATGGCGGTGCCGGCATGAAAGATCTCGACGCCATCGTCCGCGGCCTGTTCGACGCCTTGGATGACTGAGCCCTTTTCCGGCGTGCCGGGGTAACCCCTTGCCGCCATCACCACGGTGAGCGCCGCCTCGTTGCGCCAGCGCACCGAGGTATGTGCAAGCTGGCCGTCAGCGGCAGCGTTGAGCAGGACCAGCAGATCGTCCTTCAGCCGCATCATCAGCACCTGGCATTCCGGGTCGCCGAAGCGGGTGTTGTATTCGATCAGCTTCGGCCCATCGCCTGATATCATCAGCCCGGCAAACAGCACGCCGGAAAACGGCGCGCCAAGCTCGGCCATGCCGCGCATGGTCGGCTCGATGATCTCGCGCATGGTGCGGTCGATCATCTCCGGCGTCATCACCGGGGCCGGCGAATAGGCCCCCATGCCGCCGGTGTTCGGACCGACGTCGCCGTCACCGAGGCGCTTGTGGTCCTGCGCGGTGCCGAACGGCAGCGCGGTGACGCCGTCGCACAGGCAAAAGAAGCTCGCCTCCTCGCCGGTGAGAAACTCCTCGACCACCACCTCCGCGCCGGCCTGTCCGAAGGACCCGTCGAAACAGGCATCGAGCGCTGCCAGCGCCTCGGCCAAATTCATGGCGACGGTAACGCCCTTGCCGGCGGCGAGGCCGTCGGCCTTGATGACGATCGGCGCGCCCATCTTTTCGACATAGGCCCTGGCCGACGCCAGGTCGCCGAAACGGCCATAGGCGGCGGTCGGGATGTCGTATTTCGCGCAAAGATCCTTGGTGAAACCCTTCGAGCCTTCCAGCCGCGCCGCCGCCCTGGACGGGCCGAAGACGCGAATGTTTTCAGCGCGGAGGTCGTCTGCAATGCCGGCGACCAGCGGCCCTTCCGGCCCGACCACGACGAGGTCGACCTTCTTCTCCGTGCAGAACCGGGCCACCGCCGCATGATCGTCAATGTCGAGCGTCACCAGTTCGGCTTCGCGGCCGATGCCAGGGTTGCCGGGCGCCGCGTAAAGCTTGGTCAGCAGCGGCGAGGCCGCGATCTTCCAGGCCAAGGCATGTTCGCGGCCGCCGGAGCCGATCAACAATACGCGCATGCCCAGATCCCTTGCCATTCCACGATCAGGACTGCGCTATTGCGCCCCGTACGATGGGTCAAGACATTTGGAAGACTTTGAGCGCAATTCCACACGGGAACAGGGAATGGTTCGGCCCGCTTGACGCTTGACGACGTTCGCCGCTGCTGCCACTTCAGCACGATGGAACCCATCCAGTCGAAAGCAGCCCAGGGCCGCGTCGCCGATGCGCCGAGCGGCCACTGGGTCTACCGCATCCTGCCACGCTGGCTTTGGCCCTATGCGCAGCTTGCCCGGTGGGACCGGCCGATCGGCTGGCAGTTGCTGCTGTGGCCGTGCTGGTGGTCGGCAGCCCTTGCCGCGAGTGCCCATCCACGCCCTGCTGATCCCCTGCTCTCGCTGCTGCCGGCGCCATGGTATCTCGTGCTGTTCCTGATCGGCGCCGTCGCCATGCGCGGCGCCGGCTGCACCTACAACGACCTGGTCGACCAGGACATCGACAACCAGGTGGAACGCACGCGCTCGCGGCCGCTGCCGGCGGGAAAGGTCACGCGCCGGCAGGCCTGGGCGTTTCTCGTGATCCAGGCACTGATTGGACTCGCCGTGCTTCTGCAGTTCAACAGCTTTGCCGTCCTGCTCGGCATCTGCTCGCTCGCCGTCGTCGCCATCTACCCGTTCATGAAGCGATTCACCAATTGGCCGCAACTGGTTCTCGGCCTTGCCTTTTCCTGGGGTGCGCTGATGGGATGGGCGGTCGAGTTCGGCAATCTCGATGGCCCGGCCGTCATGCTCTATATCGGCTCGATCCTGTGGGTAATCGGCTACGACACGATCTATGCGCATCAGGACAAGGAAGACGACGCCATCGTCGGCGTGCGCTCGACCGCACGCCTGTTCGGCGACAACACCAAGACCTGGCTCGTCGGGTTTTATGGCGGAGCGCTGGTCTGCTTCGCCATCGCCTTCGCGGCGGCGCAGGCGCCGGTGCCGGCGCTGGCCGGGCTGGTCGCCGCCGGCGCCCATATGGCGCGGCAGATCACCGTGCTCGACATCGACGATCCCGACCAGTGCATGCTTCTGTTCAGGTCGAACAACCAGGTCGGCTGGCTGGTCTTCCTCGGCCTGATCGGCGGTGCGTTGTGGGTGGCGCTGAAGCCGCTGGTGTAGCGGCTTTTTTCCTTCTCCCCTTGTGGGCCCCTTGTGGGAGAAGGTGGATCGGCGCGTAGCGCCGAGACGGTTGAGGGGTGTTGGAACAAATGAGGCGTTCGCGTTTCCTGGAATACCCCTCATTCGGCCGCTTCGTGGCCACCTTCGGGGAGAAGGGAAAGCGCTCGCTCTATTCGTCGCGCGAAATAATCTCCTGGCCGCCGATCACCAGCCTGAGGCCGAGGGCGCCGGCCCTGCGGCGGGCGAGGAAGCGCGGACGACGCATGGTCGAAAGCCGACCCCTGCGACGGTCCTGCGCGGGTAATGTCTTGATGGCGACGCCAAGCGATTCCTCCAGGGTGCGGGCGATGCCGTCGGATTCGATCAGAAGCATCGGCAGACGGTAGGCATCGGCCCAGGCGCGCCAGTCGGCGGCGACATCCTCGAGATCGTCGGCCACCAGCAGCGGCACCGACAGCATCGGATCATTGTGCAGAAGCTCCAGCGTCACCGTGACATTGCCGTCCGGGTCCTCCATTGCGCGGGCTGCCACGCCACGAAACGCATTGGCGGGCAGAGCGATGAACGCCGGCAGGCCGCTCATCTCCAGCACGCGGCGAATGACGGCGCCACGATGGTCGATGGTGAAGGTAACGTCGCCATAGTCGTCGCGCGTCGCGTAGCTCACCACCTGCGGCAGGCGGAGTGGGTCGAGGCGCATATTGCGCCCAGCCCAGACTGGCTTCAGTCCAGTGTTCATATCGTGCCTTTCCTGTCTCTCCTGAGAGCCGGTCTTCCGGTTCTCCGGGCCGGTTTTTCCAGCCTCGTTGTGGGGAAACATTAGCGCGGGCTTCTTATCGCAGCGCTTAAGAAAGTCGGTTAAATTTTGCTGATCTCGAGGGGATGGTTATCGGAATGCAACCATTCACAAGACGGCGAAAGGATCAGATAACCTTACCGGGATTCATGATGCCGGCCGGGTCGAAGGCCGTCTTCACCCTGCGCATCAGTTCGATCTCCATCGGCGGCGCTGTCGCGATCAATTCAGCCCGCTTCAGCTGGCCAATGCCGTGCTCGGCCGAGATCGAGCCGTGAAGGCTGCGCACCACATCGTGCACGGCCTTGTTCATGGCGTGATAGAGCCCGAGAAATGCTTCGTCATCGCCGCCGATCGGCCGGGAGATGTTGTAGTGGAGATTGCCGTCGCCCATGTGGCCGAAACACACCTCGCGCGCACCGGGGCTGACTGATTGAACGGCGCCGGCCGCCTCTTCGATGAATTGCGGGATGGCCGCCACCGGCACAGAGATGTCGTGCTTGATCGAGGCGCCTTCGGGCTTCTGCGCCTCGGGCAGCAGCTCGCGGAAATTCCAGAAGGCATCGCCCTGCGCGATGCTCGCCGCAATCACCGCATCGCCGACGATCTCCTGCTCGAGGCCGGCTGAGAGCACCTCTTCGATCAGGGCCCTGGCATCCTCCGCCGAGCGACCCGAAGAGATCTGCATCAGCACATACCATGGCCAATCGCCGGACAGCGGCCGCACGACGCCTGGCGCGTGCAGAAGCGTAAAATCGTAAGGCCTCTGGCCGATCAGCTCGAAAGCAGTGAGTGCCGCACCGGCGCGATCCATCGCCAGGCTGAACAGGGACAGTGCCGCCTCAGGTGACGACAGGCCGGCAAAGGCCACCTCGCGCCCCTTGGGCTTGGGGAAAAGCTTGAGCACGGCGGCGGTGATGACGCCGAGCGTGCCTTCCGCACCGATGAACAGGTTTTTTAGATCGTAACCGGTGTTGTCCTTCTTCAGCTTGCGCAGATCGTCGAACACCTCGCCGGTCGGCAGCACCACCTCGACGCCGAGGCACAGCTCACGCGCATTGCCATAGGCGAGAACGCCGGTGCCGCCGGCATTGGAAGAGAGATTGCCGCCGATCTGGCAGGAGCCTTGTGCGGCAAGCGACAGCGGAAACAGCCGGTCGGCGGCATCGGCCGCTTCCTGCAGCGTCTGCAGGATGACTCCGGCCTCGACGGTGACCGTGTTGGACAGGACGTCGATCTCGCGGATGCGGTTCAGCCGCGACAGCGACAGCACGATCTGGCGGCCGGACGTGTCCGGCACCTGCGCGCCGACCAGCCCGGTGTTGCCGCTTTGCGGCACGACCGGCGTTCCCGTCTCGGTTGCCAGCTGCATGATGCGGCTGACCTCGTCGACGCTGCCGGGCCTCAGCACCAGCGCCGTCCGGCCATGCCACAGGCCGCGCCTCTCCGTGAGGTAAGGCGCGATATCCTGCTGGTCGCGAAGCGCATATTTATCGCCGACGATTGCCGCAAAGCGGTCGATGAGGGCGGGGTCGATATCCCGGGAGATGTCGTTCATGGATGGGAAACTATGGTGCTCAATCGATCTTGTCACGAGGGGCGGCGGCGCGCGAAAGCCGGTCGTTGATCGCCTCGCCGAGCCCGTCGGAGGGGATCGGCTCGACGGCGATTGTCTTGGCGCCGCTGCGATCGAGATCCTGCATATGGGCAAAGAGGTTGGCCGCGGCCTCGCGCAGGTCGCCGGTTGCGGACAGGTTGCGCAAGGCGGCGGCGCCTTGCCAGCCTTCGGCACGGCGCGGGCCGAACGCCAGCAAGGCTTCGCCCTTTGCGACTCTTGCGGCGTTGACCCGCACCGCAGCACCCGGCGCGTAATGCGAGGCGAGCATGCCCGGCGCCTCGATGCCCGCCGCGCCGCGCCGCAGCTTCATGCCGGCGGTCGCTTCGATCTCTTCGGCGGCAATGCCGCCCGGCCGCAGCAGCCGCAGCTTTCCGCCCTCTATCTTCACGATTGTCGATTCGACCCCGACCGACGTCGCGCCGCCATCGACCACCAGCTTGATTTTTGGACCGAGATCGGCGGCCACGGCCTCGGCCGTCGTCGGGCTGATCCTGCCTGAGGAATTGGCGCTGGGCGCTGCAAGCGGGCGTCCGAGCCTGGCGATCAGCTGGCCACCAAAGCCTTTCGGCATGCGCAGCGCGACCGTATCGAGCCCGGCGGTGACCAGCGGATGAATGCCGTTGCCGGGCCGCTGCGGCAGCACCAGCGTCAGCGGTCCCGGCCAGAATGTCTGCGCCAGCCTTTTCGACACGGGATCGAACAGCGCGATGCGATCGGCCATCGCCAGATCGGCGACATGAGCTATCAGCGGATTGAAGCGCGGCCGGCCCTTGACCTCGAAGACGCGCGCCACGCCAACACCATTGGTGGCATCGGCGGCCAGCCCGTAGACGGTTTCGGTCGGAATGGCGACGACATCGCCCCCTTCGAGCAGCGCCAGCGCCCGCTCCATCGCCTCGCCGGCGGCAAGTATCTCAGCCACTCTCATCACCTTACAGAAGCGGGACCTTACGGATGTCGGTGCGTAATACGGTGACGTTCACGGGGCAAGTCCGGGCGGAAGCGAATTGCCAATAGCTAAAATGCCAGCTTTCCTGGCAAGCCCGCATCAATTCCCGGACGCTATGGTGCCGGCTTGTTGGGCAAGGGGAGCTATCATGGTCTGGGTGCGTATCCTGGGGGCGCTTGGCCTCACTCTGGCGGCGGGCACAGCACAGGCTTCATCCTTCGTTGTTCCTGCTGCNCCATCCTCGACCCCGTCCGTCGTCAGCCTCGGTGCGCCTGAACCGGCGAAGGTGGCTGGCAACTCCTCGACGCCATCGATCGTGGCGCTCGGCGAACCAGTGCCCGATGTCACCTATGAAAAAGTTTCTGCGATCCCGAGCCAGCCCAAGCCCAAGCATGATTTCACGCAAAGCCCGATGATCATTCGCGGCGGCATCGTCGGCGACGCCTTCGCAACACCGGCGCCCAGCCCCGCACCTGCCGCGACAACCGCTGCCGCAGCACCTGCGGCGGCCACGAAATCCGACAAAAAAATTACCGCAACGAACAGCCCGCCCGAGCCCGCAACACCGCAACCAACGCCCATCCCCGAGATCGACCAGGCCAGATAGCCGTTCGCAGCCAGGACGACGCTCGCCTAAATTGCCAAGCCTCAGCCGGCGATTTTCGAGAAATCCGCGACCTGGTCGGTCGCTGCCCGGATGCGCGCCAGCAACGCCAGGCGGTTGGCGCGCACGGCCTGGTCCTCATCATTCACAAGAACGCGTTCGAAGAATGAATCAACCGGTTCACGCAACGCGCTTAGCGCCAGCATGGTGGCGGAAAAGTCTTCGTTGTGAATCGCTTGGCCGGCTTCCTTCTCGGCCTGATTCACCGCGGCAAACAGCGATTTCTCGGCCTCTTCCCGGAATCGAGCCGGCTCAACATTTTCGGCGATCGTCGTTTTCTTCTTCTCCTCGGCGGCCAAAATGTTGGCCGCGCGCTTGGTGCCGGCTAGCAGGTTCTTGCCGTCCTCGGTGTCGAGGAAAGAGCCTAGGGCTTGGACGCGACGAACGATTTGCAGGAGATCGTCGGACCGCGGCGTGATGACCGCATCGATCAGATCATGCCGCGCGCCCTGGTCGCGCAGATAAACTTTCAGGCGATCGTGGAAGAAAGCGAGGAGGTCGGAAGGGTAGATTTGCTCCGCCTTCCCTTCCAGCGTTGTAATCGCATTCTTGTCGAGATAGTTCGCCCACTTATAAGCGCTTCCGAAGGTGGGCATGAGCGCCAGGCGGATACCGTTCTCGACTAGAATCCTCACCACCCCCAGCGCCGCGCGGCGGAGAGCATAGGGGTCCTTTGACCCGGTCGGTTTTTCGTCAATCGCCCAGAACCCGACCAGCATGTCGAGCTTGTCGGCGAGCGCTACGGCCACCGATACGGGATCGGTCGGCACGCGGTCGGACGGGCCCTGCGGCTTATAGTGCTCCTCGACGGCGGCGGCGACCGAGGGATGCTCGCCCTGCAGCAGCGCGTATTTGCGGCCCATGGCGCCCTGCAATTCCGGGAATTCGCCGACCACCTCGGTGGTGAGGTCGGCCTTGGCCAGGACGGCAGCGCGACGTGCCAGCGCGGTAATCTCCCCCCTCGAGGGGGAGATGTCGCCGAAGGCGACAGAGGGGGTCGCNCGTTCCTTCACGCCCCCCTCTGGCCTGCCGGCCATCTCCCCCTCAAGGGGGGAGATTCCGCTCGCCACTATCGGCGCCAATTCTGCAGCCAGTTGGGCAATCCGCTCCACCCGCTCACCCTGCGTGCCGAGCTTGGCGTGGAAGGTGACGCCGAGATGGTCGAGGCGGGCCATGCGCTGGTCGAGCGGCTTTTTGAGATCGAGCCCGAACTTTTCCGCCGATGCCTGCAACTGGTCGAGGTCGGGCAAATCGCCCTGGTCGGTCTTCCAGAAATAGAGCGCGTCGGAAAGGCGGGCGCGTACCACCTTGCCGTTGCCGTGGGCGATCTCCTTGCCGCCGTCGCTGGCCTCGATGTTGGCGGTCAGGATGAAGCGGTTGGAAAGCTCCTCGCCGGCGCCCTGCGGCCGCGTCACAAAACACTTCTGGTTGGCGCGGATCGTCAGTCGGATCACCTCGGCCGGAATGGCGAGAAAGTCCTGCTCGAATTCGCCCATCAGCACGACCGGCCATTCGACCAGGCCTGACACTTCCTCAAGCAGCCCCTCGTCCTCGACAAGGTTGAGCCCGTTGGCGAAAGCGAGATTCCTGGCGTCGGCAAGGATGATCTGCTTGCGCCGGTCGGCGTCGAGCACAACCTTCGCCGCCTCCAGCTTGGCGGCATAGTCGTCAAAACGGCGCACGCCGATGGCGCCCGGCGCGTGAAAACGATGGCCGTAGGTGATGTTTCCCGAGCGGATGCCGTCGATCTCGAAATCGACGACCACCGGCTCCTCGGTCTCCGGGCCGAAGGTGCAGAGGATGGACTGCAGCGGCCGCACCCAGCGCAACGATCCCGGTTTCGCCGAGGCTGGCCCCCAGCGCATCGATTTCGGCCATGGAAAGTCGCGGATGATGCCCGGCACCAGTTCAGCGATTATCGTCTCGGCCGCCCGGCCCGGCTTCGCAATATGGGCGACATAGAAGTCGCCCTTCTTCGGATCGGCGTGGACATGCGCCTCGGCGATCGAGGAAAGACCGGCCTTGCGCAGAAAACCTTGGACCGCCTGTTCGGGCGCTTTGGTCGAGGGTCCCTTGATCTCCTCGCTTATGTCCTTCGAGCGCGCGGTCACGCCGCGAATGTCGAGCGCCAGCCGGCGCGGCGTCCAATATTCGCGCGCCGCCTCATAGGTCAGCCCGGCCTCGATCAAACCGTCCGTCATCATCTTCTTCAGGTCGCCCGCCGCCTTGCGCTGCATGCGCGCGGGAATCTCTTCCGAACGAAGTTCTAAAAGCAGGTCGGGCATAAATTGTGCTCACGCGGCGAAATGGTCCAGGCGGCATAGCAACTCGGCTGGTCCCATGCAATCAGCGCATCCACGGACGATTGCCAAAAATATGCCGCTGCCTGTCGGGCCAGAGCGGGACCATCCGTCCTTGGGTCAAAGATCTCCATGAACCGAACGCAGCGCTGAAGCGACCAACGCTCAGGCAGAGAACTATTGGCTGAACGACTATGAAGACGGCATCGACATTTCTGCAGATCCTCGCGCTCAGCGCCTGTTTTGCGGCGCAGGCTCATGGCACGTTCACGATGCCCGGCGTTAGACAAGCGCTGCGGACAATGGCTGGCTCGAGCGGCCAAGGCGTATCGCCAATCAGCGTATCAGTCGAAATCGCAAACAGCCTCTGGAGCTAAGCCGCCAGACCACCTGCCTGCGTCAGCAAAAACGCCTCGCCGCAGGCTTTCGCCAGATTGCGCACCCGCAAGATGTAGCTCTGCCGCTCGGTGACGGAAATCACGCCGCGCGCGTCGAGCAGGTTGAAGACGTGGCTGGCCTTGATGCACTGGTCGTAGGCGGGAAATACCAGACGGTGGTTCCCCTCCCCCTTGAGGGGGTGGCCAGACGCGGGAGGAGTCGCTGGGACCTTGCTTGCGGTGCCTTCTGAGGCGACCCCCTCTGCCCGCTCCGCGGGCATCTCCCCCTCGAGGGGGGAGAGGGGCGCGCCGGCATCGAGCAGCGCCTTGCACTCGGCTTCGGCGTCTTCGAAATGCCGAAGCAGCATCGCGGTATTGGCGAATTCGAAATTGTGCCGCGAATATTCCTGCTCGGCCTGCAGGAAGACCTCGCCATAGGTCACCTTGTCGGCGCCATCGCGGCCGTTGAAGTTGAGGTCGTAGACATTGTCGACGCCCTGCACATACATGGCCAGCCGCTCCAGCCCGTAGGTGAGCTCGCCCGCCACCGGCGCGCATTCGATGCCGCAGACCTGCTGGAAATAGGTGAACTGCGACACTTCCATGCCGTCGCACCAGCACTCCCAGCCCAGCCCCCAGGCGCCGAGCGTCGGGCTTTCCCAGTCGTCCTCGACGAAGCGGATATCATGCAGAAGCGGATCGACGCCGATCGCCGCCAGCGAGCCGAGATACAGTTCCTGCAGGTTGGGCGGGTTCGGCTTCAGGATCACCTGGTACTGGTAATAGTGCTGCAGCCGGTTCGGGTTCTCGCCGTAGCGCCCGTCCTTGGGCCGGCGCGAAGGCTGCACATAGGCCACGTTCCAGCGCTTTGGCCCCAGCGCGCGCAAGGTCGTCGCCGGGTGGAACGTGCCGGCACCGACTTCCATGTCATAGGGCTGGAGAACGACGCAGCCATAGTCCGCCCAGTAGTTATGCAAAGTCAGGATCAGCCCCTGGAACGAGCGGCTGGGATGCATATGGGCTGGGATATCAACTGTCACGGCGGCCTCGACGGGAAAGACGGGGATGCGGCCCTCCCTAGAGCGCCCACCGGCAAGCGTCAAGGCAAGGGGCCGGCCGCAGCCAGGGCAATCGGGTGAGTTAACGCGTGACATACGGCGAAACGGCAGGGACGTGGCGGCCTGATCGTGGCCCTTCCTGGGAGCCAGAGATGAGAGCGCCCAGCGATCAGTCCCGCGCCTCAGCCGTCGGCGGCTCTCATGTGTGGTATCATCCGGCGGGGCGTCCAGCACCCTCGAGGAGACAAAAGTCATGAATTCCCAAGGGATGGCTCAGATGTCCTCCGTCGATTCTCTTGCAGCGAGTTTATTGTCGGCAACATTGATGTTCGATCGGGCGTCGTTGTTGGCGCTCGAGGCTTTAGCTGCCGAATCGGACCGTCGGGTCCTGAGACGCGGTGAGGTTCTGGTTCGCGAAGGCGATGCGTCGGACAGGTTTTTCATCGTGCTGTCTGGACGCTTTACGGTACACAAAGGAGATTCGACTGGCTCGGTCGCCGCGATCGCACAGGGTGAACTCATCGGTGAAATCGGTTTCTTCGCGGGACTACCCCGCATGGCCACTGTCCTTGCAGCGCGCGATTCGATCGTCCTTGAAATCGGTCGCAATCATTTCGAGAAGGCGGCCGAGACATTGCCGAGCCTGAGGGAGGCGGTCACGGTATTTCTGGCGCGCCGGTTTGCCATCCAATCTCCGAGTTCGTCGCGTCTCAAGGAACCTGCCAAGATCCGAACGCTTGCGATCATTGCAGCCGGCGGAAGTCGCCTCTCACCGGTGTTCATCCAGCACCTGCGGCAAGCGTTCGGCGCGGCCACGCGCGCTCGGTTCGTTTCCCGGCTTGACATCCAAGCGAAGTTCCCAGGTCTTCCGATCGACGACCAGCCGATCCTTAACTGGTTGAACGAACTGGAGGCGGAAGCCCAATTCATCGTCTATGTTGCCGATGAGGAACCTAATGAATGGACCCAAGTCTGCATTCGCCAGGCCGATACCGTCCTGTTGCTGGCCAACGCGTCCTGCTCGCCTCGCCTGAACCCGTCTGAGGAACTGACGCTATCGGTCCATCCGCCATCGACCAGTCGGCTTGTCCTAATTCACGACACTCGCTCGGCTGCGGTCTCCGGTACCTCTGCATGGCTCGATGAGCGACCCTATGTTGACCAGCATCATCATGTTGCGCTGGGCGACGGGTCCGATTTCCAGCGCCTGGTCCGATTTATTTCGGGCAAGGCACTGGGCTTCGTGGCGGCAGGGGGTGGGTCCCTCGGCAGCGCTCATTTAGGCGTCTACAAGGCTTTCGTTGAGGCGGGCGCTTGCTTCGACTATCTCGGCGGGACAAGTTCCGGCGCGGCGATGATGGCCGGCTTCGCAAGAGGCTTGGATGCCGACCAGATCGACCGAGGCACCCACAACATATTTATCAAGAGCCGGGCGTTTCGCCGTCCCACCTTGCCGCATTTCGCGCTTCTGGATCACAAAGCGTTTGATCGGGCCCTTCGGCTGGAATACGGCGACGTTCTGATCGAGGATCTTTGGCTTCCGTTCTTTGCGCTTTCGACCAATCTGAGCAGCCGTCAGCCCCATGTCCACCGTCGTGGAAAGCTCTGGCACGCCGTTCGGGCGTCCGGCTCCATCCCGGGCGTCCTGCCGCCGTTCTTTACGGATGACGGCGATATGCTGGTGGACGGCGCTATCATGAACAATTTGCCGCTGGAGCAGATGAAGGAGCTCAAGATCGGACCCAATGTCATCGTTACCTTCGGGTCGAGTGCACCGCAGAAATACGACATAGACTATGACCGCATCCCCGGAGCTTCCGAACTGGCATTGGCCTTGCTGAACCCTTTCGGTCGTGCCCGCTTGCCTCGGGTTCCCAGCATGCTTCAGGTCATTGCCTCGAGCATGCTGGCACACCGGCCGCAGGACATTGCCGTCGGCGAAGAGGATATCCTGATCTGTCCGGAGGTTTCCAACACGATCAGCTTCATGGATTGGAGTCGGCATTCCGAGTTGTTTTCGGATGCCTACGACCGTACGACCCGATGGATCGAGGAACAGAACGACTCAGGGCTCCGAGCGGTGCTCGGCACCGCGCACGATTAGCATGGCTTATGGTCCAGACCCTTAGCGACAGCGGCGACGAGCCCCGCATAATCGAATTCAGAAGTATTCAGCCCTTTGGCGCAGTCGTCGGTTCGGGCTTGACCTTCGGGGTTTCCTGCGCCGTGTTGGATTCGATCGGCGGCAGGCCCTTCAGCAGTTTCTGCTGCAAGGCGGCGAGCACGCCGGGATCCGGCTTGAGGTCGCGAGCCTGGTTCCACTGGAAGGTGGCTTCCAATTTGCGGCCGACGCGCCAATAGGCATCGCCAAGGTGATCGTTGAGCACCGGATCTTCCGGCTTCAACGAAACGGCACGTTCCAATTCGCGCACCGCATCGTCGAATCGGCCAAGGCGGAAATAGGCCCAGCCCAGCGAATCGACGATGTAGCCGTCGCTCGGCCTGAGCTCGACGGCCTTCTGGATCATCTGAAGGCCTTCCTCGAGGTTGGTGTTCATGTCCACCCAGGAATAGCCAAGATAGTTCAGAACCTGCGGCTGGTCGGGGAACAATTCCAGCGCCTTGCGGAAATTCGGCTCGGCCTTCGGCCACTCCTTCAGTCGCTCATAGGCGATGCCGCGCTGGTAGAAAATGTTCCAATCGGCGCGGGTCGGGGCCTTCAGCATCGCCACCGCCTTGTCATAGAGACCGGCCGCGGAGCGGAAATCCTCCTTCGAGGCATAGACGCCACCGAGCGCCTGATAGGCGCGCATGTCGTCGGGTCGCGCTTCGACGAGCGCCTTCAGATGGGCGATGGCCTCGTCATAGCGGTCGAGATCTGCAAGGTTGAGGCCGAGCTGCAGTTCCGACAGCGTCTTCAGCGGCGAACTGGCCGGGATGCGGCGATAGAAGGCGATGGCGCCCTCGCCGTCCTTCAACTGCTCGGAGACGGCGGCGAGTTGGACGAGGGCCGCGTCGCTGTCGGGCCTCAGTGCCAGGGCGTATTGCAGATAGAGGCGGACGAACGGCTCACCGCCGCCGCGATTGAGCGCGGTGGCGAGATCGAGCAGAATTTCCGAGGCGCCGTCGGACGGGCCGGCGACGAAGGGTTCGATCTTCTCGCCCTTGGTGATCCTGTCGCGAAGCGCCGATATCTCGACCTTGCCGGGTGCAAATGCCTCGGCCTGATCGAGCACGGACAGCGCCTTGTCCTTGTCACCCTTGCGGGCAAGGAAGGAGGCATAGGCCTGCGCGTTGCGCATCCAGGTTTCGGGCGCGGCGGCGCCGGTCGCGGTGTCCTGCAAGGTGGCGGCGTAGATCGCATCCGCCTTTTCGGGCATGCCCGAGGCATCGGCGATCAGCCCGCGATGGAAGGATTTGAACAGGCCGAACCAGTCCGGGCCCTGCAGCTTCTCGATCGAGGCCATGGCCTCGCCGGGATCGCCGGCGCCCTGCTTGGCCCAGCCGGTCATCACGCCGGAGATCAGCCGGTCGAGATCGGATTCGAGCGAAAGCTTGAGCCAGTATTCGGCCTT
Organism: Mesorhizobium sp. L48C026A00; assembly: GCF_000502375.1. NCBI lineage: Bacteria > Pseudomonadati > Pseudomonadota > Alphaproteobacteria > Hyphomicrobiales > Phyllobacteriaceae > Mesorhizobium > Mesorhizobium sp. L48C026A00. Next base: position 75,111 of record NZ_AYWU01000008.1, read on the forward strand.
GGAAAAGTCCTTCTTGTGAAAGGAGCCGACGGCCAGCGCCAGGCGCGAGAACCGCTCGACGTCGGGAACCGTCTTGAGCTTGTCGGCATAGACCAGGGATTCTTCGAAGCGCCCCTGCGCGATCAGCGACAGCATCAGACTTTGCTGCAACGAGGTGTCACCGGGAGCGAAGGCGAGCGCCTGCTTGTAGTAGGCGATGGCGCTGTCGAGATCATTGTCACCTTCGGCGACCCGCGCGGCAAGATAGGCCCCCGAGAACGACGTGATATTGACTGGCTCGGTGGTCTCTTTGGCATAGGCGGGCAGACCGGAGACCGCCATGCCCGTCACAATTGCCAGCCCTGTCAGCCAGCGCGCACATCCTTGCCGCATCATATCCCTTTCAGTCGAAGCCATACCCGCGTCAGCGGGATCGCCGTTGACTCGATCTTTTCCACGTTAAGCATGGCCTTTTTGGGGTGAGGCTTCAACCCGGCCCGAATTCACAATCGGGTAATGCTATCAAAAACAACGCGGAAAGGCGCCAAATTGCGACCGTCGACCGCGATTTGCCGGCCTGACGCGCTGCCGGCCTGTCCTGCTGCAGCATCGGCGCCGCGATGCCGTAAGCGATCCGTAAGCGGCGGGCGTCGATAGTTTCCGCAGCGGAATGATGCGTAGGACCGTGCAGATGGATGCCGTTGCTTCGCCCAGGAAGATGCCGATGCTGGAAATGCCGCAGGGCCAGCAGGCCTTCGCCATTGTCGATCGAATCTACGAAGCGTCGTTCGCGGCCAAGCTGTGGCCGGAGGTATTGGCGGCGGCAAGCGCGATCTCCCGCTCGGCAAACGGCGCGATCTTTGTAGTCAGCGATCATTCGCCGGTCCGCGCCATCACCGAAACGCATCTCCAGTCCTTGCTCGACGAATTCACGAAGCGTGATACTTGGCGGTTTTCCGAGAGCGTGAAGCGCATGTGCGCCGCGCAGCCGGCAAGCTTTGTGCGGGTCGATAATTTCATCACCTGCGAGGAGATCGAGCGCGATCCCGTTCGCAAAAGTGCCACCGCGTTTGGCATCGGGCCGCATCTATGCACAGCGATCCCCATGCCTGGCGGCGAGCTTGTCCTTTTTGTCTTCCAGCGCTGGCTGAAGGACGGGAGTTATGACCAGGCCGCAATCGATCTGTTGAACGGACTGCGTCCGCACCTCGCACGGGCCGGCCTCGTCGCCGGGCGCCTGGGTCTGGATCGGGCCAGGACCGCCGTATCCATTCTCCGGGAAATCGGACTGCCGGCCGTAATCATGAGTGGATCGGGCCGTTTGCTGACGGCCAATCCGCTTTTCGAAGGCATGGCGGACGCCTTCCTTCCCACAGCCCATGGTGGCATGGCGATTGCCGATCAAACTGCAAACGCGCTTTTCCAGCAGGCCATCGCGCAGAACCGGGATAACCGCGTCGTGCGGTCCATCCCGGTTGCGGCCATCAAAGGGCGGCCCGCGCTGGTCATTCAGCTGTTGCCGCTGCGCCGCGCCGCACACGATATTTTTTCGGGTGCAGATGTATTGGTTGTCGCAACCACGGTCGGTACCGGCGCCACTGTTCCGTCGCCCAATGTCCTTTCAGGCCTGTTCGACCTGACGCCGGCGGAAGCCCGGCTCGCCGTCGAGCTGGCCTCCGGCCATTCGGTGCAGGAGGCGGCCATGGAAATCGGCATCGCCGTCAAATCGGCCCGCACCTATCTCGAGCGAATCTTCCGGAAAACCGAAACCAGCCGTCAGAGCGAGCTCGTGGCGCTGCTGAAGAGCGCGTGGTCATTTTCATGACCTCGACAGTTTGCCGGGCGCGCTGACCGTCACGAAGCCCTGCCCTGCTTGCTAACCATGCTGCTGCAGAACGTGCATGATTTCACCGCCGCAATGGTTCATCGGGGAAGACCAAAATGGCGGGCCGGCGCGGTGCCGGCCAAATGTCGGCGATATCTTCAGTTCACCCGGCTGATGCAGAAATCGATGACGTCGAGCAGCGCCGATTTCTGCGGCGTCGCTTCGAGCGGCGCCAGCGCGTCGCGGGCGATCTCGCCGAAATGGCCGGCGCGCCCGATGGTGTCGGCGATAGCGCCGTGGCGGGTCATCAATCCGATTGCCTTTTCCAGCCCGGCGTCATCGGTGACATTGTCCTCGATGGCGCGCTTCCAGAAGCTGCGTTCGGCCTTGGTGCCGCGCCGGTAGGCGAGGATCACCGGCAGCGTCACCTTGCCTTCGCGAAAGTCGTCGCCGACATTCTTGCCCAGATCCGTGCTGGTGCCGCCATAATCCAGCGCATCGTCGATCAGCTGGAAGGCAAGGCCGAGATTCATGCCATAGGAGCGCAGCGCCGCGCGATCGTTTCGCGTCGCCTGGGCGATGACCGGACCGACCTCGGCGGCGGCCGAGAACAGGGCAGCGGTCTTGGCCTTGATCACCGCGAAATGCTCATCCTCCGTGGTTTCGAGGTTCTTGGCGGCGGCGAGCTGCATCACCTCGCCCTCGGCGATGATCGAGGCGGCGCTGGACAGGATGTCGAGCGCTTCCAGCGAACCGACATCGACCATCATGCGAAACGCCTGGCCAAGCAGGAAATCGCCGACCAGCACGCTCGCCTGGTTGCCCCAGATCATGCGGGCGGTCTTCTTGCCGCGCCGCATGCCGCTCTCGTCGACGACATCGTCGTGGAGGAGCGTGGCGGTGTGCATGAACTCGACTGATGTGGCGAGCTTGACATGGCCCTCGCCGGAATAGCCGAACATCTGGGCTGAGGCGAGCGTCAGCATCGGCCTCAGCCGCTTGCCACCCGAAGAGATCAGGTGGTTGGCAATCTCCGGGATCATCTCGACGTCGGAACCGGCCATCGACAGGATCAATTTGTTGACGCGCCCCATATCGGCCGAAGTCAGGTCGATGAGATCCTTAATGGAGGCGGCTTCCCGCTTCCCGTTTTCGATGTTGAGAACGACACCCACGACAAACTCCCGTCTTATGTCACGCGCACGACGGCACCCCGATACCGCAGCAGACTCTAGGGCGCTACCCACAGGCACGGCAAGAGGCGATTTGGCGCGGTCGAGGTGGCGACGGAAGCCAGCCACGTTTACATAGACGCTGCAACCTGCGAGTTTCGTCCTATGATAGAGCTTATCCGCACCAACGACGCCGTAATCATCTCCTTTGTCGAATCGCTGATGCGCGACGCCGGCATCGGCTGTTTCGTCGCCGACCAGAACATGAGCGTGCTCGACGGTTCGATCGGCATCTTGCCCAGGCGCATCATGGTCGAAGCCGACCAGGCCGATGCGGCGCGGCGTATCCTGACGGATGCCGGCATCGCCAACGAGATGCGCCAGAAGTAATGTCCGCGGCGCGCGCCACTCTTGTCCAGGACACGCCGGCCCATACCGTCGATGCTTTCCATCGCGGGCGGTTCTGGCTGGTGCAGCCGAAACAGGCAGGCCATCGCGCCGGCATGGACGCCATGATGCTGGCGGCTGCCGTGCCGTCCTCCTTCGCCGGGCGCCTTGCCGATTTCGGCGCGGGTGCTGGCGCCGCAGGCCTGGCCGTGCTGTCGCGCTGTCCTGATGCCGAGGCCGTGCTCATCGAACGGTCTCCGGAAATGGCGGCCTTCGCCGCAACGACGCTTGCCCACCCCGGTAATGCGCATCTCAACGACCGCGCCTCGGTGCTCGCCGCCGACGTCGCGCTGTCGGGCCAGGCGCGAACCGCCACTGGGCTTGCCGACAACTCCTTCGATCTCGTCATCATGAACCCGCCCTTCAACGCCGCCGAGGATCGCGCCACGCCCGACCCGCTCAGGAAGGCGGCGCATGTGATGGAGGACGGGCTGTTCGACAGTTGGATCCGAAGCGCGGCTGCCGTGGTCAGGCCGCGCGGCGGTCTTGCCGTGATTGCCAGGCCCGATCAGCTCGGCGCCATCCTCGATGCGTTAGCAGGCCGCTTCGGCGACGCCGAGATGCTGGCCGTCCACCCCCGCCCCGAGGCAGCGGCGATCCGCATCGTCGTCAGGGCAATCCTCGGCGCACGCGGAAAACTGTCGATCCGCCCGCCGCTGATGCTGCACGCGCAATCTGGTGACGGCCCCACGGAGCGGACCGAGATGATCAACAACGGGATGGCTTCGCTGTTCGGCGACTGAGCCTTTTTGGCCGGCCGGGCGTCGCGGCATTGCCGTTGGCCGGCGAATCCCTACATGCCTTCAAGCCAATTTTGACCGGAGACCCCGTGAAACGCTTCCTGAACCGCCTGCTGCCGAAATCCTGGCGCTCCGACATCGTCACCATTCCCGTCATCCGGCTGCACGGCACCATCATGCCCGGCGGCGGCCCGTTCCGGCCGAGCCTGTCGCTGGCATCTACCGCTGGCCCTATTGAGAAGGCGTTTTCCTTCGACGCGCCCGCGGTCGCCATTTCGATCAATTCGCCGGGCGGCTCGCCGGTGCAGTCGCGGCTGATCTTCAGACGCATCCGCGACCTGGCGAGCGAGAAGAACAAAAAAGTCCTGGTCTTCGTCGAGGACGTGGCGGCGTCGGGCGGCTACATGATCGCGGTCGCGGGCGACGAGATCATTGCCGATCCGTCGTCTATCGTCGGTTCGATCGGCGTGGTGTCGGCCTCGTTCGGCTTTCCCGAGCTGTTGAAGAAGATCGGCGTCGAGCGCCGCGTCCATACGGCCGGCCAGAACAAGGCGGTGCTCGATCCGTTCAAGCCAGAGAAGAAGGAAGATATCGAGCGGCTGAAGGCGCTGCAGCTCGAGGTCCACGAGACCTTCATCGACCTCGTCAAGGACCGGCGCGGGGCCAAGCTCAAGGACGACCCGGACCTGTTCACCGGACTGTTCTGGACAGGCAAGAAGGGACTGGAACTCGGCCTTGTCGATGCACTCGGCGATATGCGCAGCGTGCTGAGGGCCCGTTTCGGGCCAAAAACCCAGCTCAAGCTGATCACGGCGCCGCGCGGCCTGTTCGGCCGCTTCGGCTGGTTCGGCTCAAGCAGAGGCGGCTTTTCGGCGCCCGAGATCGCCGCTGCTGCCGCAAGCGGCGTGATCGATGCGGCGGAAGAGCGCGCACTATGGGCGCGCTTCGGGCTTTGAAAAACCGGCGAAAGCGTTTAACTTGAAAGTTTGACCGTCCGACCGGCGCCGCAGTCGGCCTTGCGAGAGGAGTTTGACATGCCACAGATCATTTTCTTCATCGCAGTCGGCCTGCTCGCCTATTTCGGCTATCGCTCCTTCGTCAGGGAAGCCGAGCGCGTGACGGCCAAGATACGGCGCACCGAAAAGCAGGCTAGCAACGGCACAATGGGCACGCTGGTCAGGGACCCGAAGACCGGCGAATACCGCCTGGCCAAGGACTGACATCATCCCCCTCGTGACTGAGACAGTGGCTTCCGGCAATAGGGTCCGGGCATTGCATGCGCATGCCAAGATAAATCTCGCGCTGCACGTCACCGGCAGGCGCGCCGACGGCTATCACATGATCGAGAGCCTGGCGGTGTTCACGCGCTTCGGCGACCGGGTTGACATCGAGCTCGCCGACAGCGACGGGTTTTCCGTGTCAGGCCGATATGCCTCCGCAGTCCCGCTCGACGACGGCAACCTGGTCGTGAAAGCGCGCGATGCGCTGCGAAAACAGGCTGGTCCGCGGCATACGCCGCCGGTCGCAATCAGGCTCGAAAAGAACCTGCCGGTTGCATCCGGCGTCGGCGGCGGCTCGAGCGACGCAGCAACGGCGCTGCGCGGGCTGGTTGAGACATGGAGACTGGACCTCGACGATGCCGACCTGGCGCGGGTCGGCCTCTCGCTGGGCGCCGACGTTCCGATGTGCCTTATGGCAAGGCCGCTGATCGCGCGCGGCGTCGGTGACGAATTGTCGGCCGTGCCGGGCTTTCCCGCACTCGGGCTGGTTCTCGTCAATCCCGGCACTGCCATCTCCACGGCCGAGGTGTTCAATGCGCTTTCCCATCGCGACAATGAGGGGCTGCCGCCGCTGCCGCGCAGCCTCGACTTCCACAGCATCCGTAATTGGCTGGAGATCACGCGCAACGACCTCGAGCCTGCGGCACGGGCGATCCAACCTGCCATCGGCAAGGCACTTTCGGTGCTCAACAAGGCCGGAGCGGGGTTCGCGCGAATGTCCGGTTCCGGTGCGACCTGTTTTGGGCTGTTCGAGACCGGCAATGTCGCCAAACGCGCCGCCGTCGATATCCGCAGCCGCCATCCCGACTGGTTCATCGCCGCGACGCGAAGCATGACATCGGAGCTTGACGCATATGGCCAGGATTGACGAAAGGCGTTCCTTCGTTCCCGTGCGCATCGCGGTGCTGACCGTTTCCGATACGCGCAGCCCTGCCGACGACAAATCCGGCCAGACGCTGGCCGACCGCATCCTCGAGGCCGGCCATATTCTCGCCGGCCGCGACATCGTCACCGACGATCGCGAGAAAATCCGCGACAAGGTTCTGGGCTGGTCGAGGGACGAAGCGATCGATGTCGTCATCACCACCGGCGGCACCGGTTTTACCGGCCGCGACGTAACGCCGGAGGCGCTGGAGCCGATCTTCGAAAAGCGCATGGACGGCTTTTCCGAAGTGTTCCACCGCATTTCCTACGACAAGATCGGCACTTCGACGATCCAGAGCCGGGCGACTGGCGGCGTCGTCAACGCGACCTTCGTCTTCGTGCTGCCGGGTTCGCCCGGCGCCTGCAAGGACGCCTGGGACGGCATTTTGAAGCCGCAGCTCGACTACCGGCACATGCCCTGCAACTTCGTCGAGATCATGCCGCGCCTGGACGAGCATCTGCGGCGCGGCGGCACCAAGGCGAGTTAGACCAGGTTCTCAAAAGGCTGTTCGGGACCAGAACCAGCGCCGAAAATCACCGAATAACCGGCTCGCCGTGGAATCGCCGGCGCGAGGGCGGCGATACGCCGAAGCCGACTTCCATCATCAGCCGCGGCTTGCGCGTCGGCACGGTGCCCATGTGGAAGCCGAAGGGATCCTCGACGAAGCCCGATCCCGCCTCGCCGGTCAGCGTAATCGGACTCTGCGCGCCGTAGACATTCAGAACCTCTTCCGCGGGATGGCCGACGAGGAGCGTCAACTGGTGCTTGAGGGTGCGGCGGTTGTGGCTGCCGCGGACATAGACATGGGGGCCAGTCTCGGCATCGACCGGATTGAGATAGAAGAAGAATTTCAGCATCCGCCAATCGTCGAGATCGAAGTGGTACTTGCCAAGCGACGCCAGGTTCTTCTCGGCGTCGGAGGCGGAGCTCGTCGGAAAGCTCCACCAGACGCGCGTGGTGATCAGCTTCGCCTGGCTGCCGAGATAATGGGCGGCGATGTCGAGAAGCAGCGGATCGCGCTGCACGGTAAGCGCAGCGTTACAGTCGAGGATCCGCTCGAAAAAGTGGCCGCTGAGCAAGGGACGGCCGAAGCGCTTCTCGGCCTCTGCGTGCTTTGCCGGCAGGAACTCCAGCCGACGGTCGAAATTACCGAAGCAAGGCGTGCGCTGCGCGAAGCTGGCGATCTCCTCGTGAATCGACTGCGGCAGCGCAAGTCCGGAAAAGAGCCCGTCCGAGCGGAGCGCGCCGACCACCGCATCACGGTCGATGCCAGTGAACACCGTTTCCTGGACTTCTTGTGCCGGTCGAACCGGTTTTTCGCCACGCCAATGTAACCGCCGCGCCGGCATGGTACGCGCCAGCATGAACATCGGCAGCCATGCCGGGTTCTCGCGAAGGTCCGACAGATAGGTCGGAATCCGCACGGCAATGCGGCGCAGCAGGCTGCCGTTTCGAGCGATCGACTCGAGGCTTGCAGCACCGGATTTGTCAGGGGTCATAAGGATCCTCAGCTGTGAGGGCGGCGCCGACGAAACGTCGGCCGCTCAACGCTCAGGCGTTACCCAAACCCGTCCGCCCGCATCACAGGAACGGTAATCCCCGGTCAGGCTTTGTGCAATGCACAATAAAAGGATCGCCCGGAATCCTTCTGGCAAGCTTGACGGAGCATTAACGCTCGTTGAGTTCGCGACAGCGCGTGATTTGAGCGAGGTGGAGTAGTGAGGCCGCGCACAGCGGAGAAGGCCGCGACGAAGCGGTCAAACCCCGTCGAGGATGATGATCGTCGGCCGGTCGGGCAGGGTCTTCAGTGAGACCGTCAGCGACCGGCCGGAGAAGAATTCCACCGCGAAATCGTCGCCCATCCTACCTGTGAATTCGCTGATCGGGGTCGAATGGCGATGCATCGGCAGGATCATCGAGGAATAGAGCCGCGCGGTGATTTCAGTCATCCGGTCGAGCGACAGCGTCATGCCGCCGTCGATAGGCACCATAAGGATATCGAGCCGGCCGATGGCGCCGTAATGCGCATCCTCCAGCCGGTGGTGCAGATGGCCGAGATGGCCGATGCAGAGTCCAGCCACTTCGAAAATGAAGATGGAATTGCCGTCCTTGCCGAGATCGCCGCCATTGCGGATATCCGTCGGCACGTTGCGGATATAGACATCGTCGACGACAAGGGCGTGGCGCGCCGGACCGCCGTCCGGATTCCAGCCGCGCAGCACATATTCGATACCGGGATCGACATGGTCCGAATAGTGGGTGCGGTGGGCCTTGTTCATAGTCACGACGCGCGGCAGCGGGTCAGCGCCATAGACGCCAGAAAAGTCAGTGGCGATCCTGACGCCGGCGGGTGTCTCGATAACGTAGGTCGAATGGCCGGCATAGGTGATCGTAACGTCACCGTCGACGAAAGCCTGGGCCAGCCGTGACGGCTGCGCCTTTGGCGCCGTGAAGCTGGCATAGGTGGCCGACGGCAGCGCTTCAGCGATCGCAACGCATCTCGACGGCGGCGGCTCGTCCCGGGCCGAAGCGGCGAACGGCCAGAAAGCCACAGTCAGCAGAACGGCGGCGGATAGGCGGAGCAAGGCTGTCTCCCGTGGCAGGATTGGCGCACATGCCACGATAGCGCCAGCAATTGCGATGGCTATCATCGGGACAGTCACGTTTTCGCGAGCGCCGGAGGGGCTGGTCGTCTGAACCTTTTGTCCCGACTTGCGCCACAAATCGCGTGGAATGGGACGCGCCACGGCCCTGCCGCCCCGACGATATCGTCTACGATCAGGGCGTCGGGCGGAAGACGCCGTTCTCGTCGCGCTTGAGCGGCGCGGTTTGCCGGGAAAGCGGCGCACCAGGCGTTTCGGTGACCGAGACGCCCTCGGTCCAGTCGGCGGGTGCAATAGCGATGTAACGCGCATATCCGCCTGACCCGCCGAGCGGCTTGGCGAAGCCGATTGTGACCAACGCACCGGCCTCTGGCACCTTGTCGAGATTTGCGACGCCTTCTGCCTGCGTGAAATCGTTGTGAAGCAGCCAGTGTTCGCCTTCGAGATTGGGCGTGGTGTCGGTGTCGAGCGGCTCATGACCATGGAACAGGATCTTCCGCTCCAGATGCAGGAATTTCAGTGCGTCCAAACTGACGCCTGGAAACGGTTTTTGGTTGAAGCGGGCGGCATCGGACCATTTCTTGTACCAATCCGAACGCACGAAGACGACTGAACCTTCCGGAATGCGGCCGTGCTGCTTTTCCCACTCCTCGATATCGGCGACCTGGAGGTGATAGCCTTCGTCAGTCCGCACCTTGCCGCTGATGTCGATGACGACGAGCGGCCGCACGGCATAGGTGGCCGGCAGGTCGCTGATCGTTGCGCCGAGCGGGTTCCAGTGGGAGGGCGGATCGAGCTGCGTGCCATATTGGTCCGTCGCCAACTCGTAGGCAGTCGCGACAAACCCGTGCTTGTCGTAAGTGAACTCTTCGCCGGCCTTGACGTAGCCCTCGATGTCCTTCCCGGCGACAGCCGGCTTGAACCTGGCGTTGGCGAAGCCCGGCCATACCGGCTGCACCGGCTCGAAGGCATGAGTCAGATCGATGTACTTGGCCGATTTGAGCGTGTTCTCATAAACCGACCAAAGCGACAACTCCTGCGCCACCGCGATCGTCGGCACTGAGCAAGCGGCTGCCAGCAAGGCGATACGAACGAATTTGGATACATTCATCTGCGATCTCCCCGAAATGTCGCCGAGTATCGCGAGTTTCCCGCAGGACGACAAGCATGTGCATTCCTCCCAGGAGTGTCGCGCCAATGCGGCCCCTCGCGGTGTTGCCAATGCCAGAGATAAGAATAACGAAAGACGTGGCCGACTTTGATTTCAGCCGGCAGCATTTTTTGCTGTCAGGCTTTTTGTCCCGTTGAGTTCCTCATTGAGATGGTCGAGATCCGGATCCATTTCGGAGGCTTCGACCGCGGCGATTTCGTCCGCGCTGAGTTCTGCTGTCAACTCGACCCGCCGATCGCGCTTCGACAGCCGGACAAAATCTTCGTAAGCCAGCAACACGGTGCGCGGGCGGCCGTTCTTGGTGATGATGACCGGATCGCGGACCGCGGCATCTTGATAGGCGCCGAAGTTTTTCGAGACGGCGGCGGCTGTGACGGTGGTGGTCATCGGCGAGGCCCCTTTGTTCCGGAATATACGGGCTTTACGGGCTTTACGCAATACACAGAGGTCGGCAACCCGATCCACGCGTCACATCATCCCGCCTAACCCCGGATAAACTGCGGTCTCGTAGAAGACGACCTCGGCGGAGAACTACCGCAGCAAAGGACGCGACCTTCCCTCGCCCGCTGGCCGGCAAAGAGACGACCGTCACTTCACCGGCGCGACCCAGATTTCGGCGTCGAGCCTCTTGGTCGCAAGGCCGCGGGCGATGGCCTCGGCGCTGCGGGCGTTTTTCGATAGAGCCGCGGCCTGACGCTTGCTGATCACCAGCCCTTGGGCCAGTGCCCGGTTTCCCGAAAACACCCGCGACAGGAACGGGACGCGGCTGCCGCGGGCCCGCGAGAATCGCGCCGGCATGGTTTGCCTGGCGGTGTGGGCGACGACCTCGTCGATCCAGCCCTCGCCCAACCGCGCGCCCGGCTCCAGCAGCAGCAGCCAGTCGCCCTTGGCCTGCCTGATGCCGGCAGCGATGCCGCCGCTCGCCACATAAAGGCAGCCGGCATGTTCGGCAACGCGGTGCGTCTGGTCGGTCGAGCCGGTGTCGCACACGATGACGTCGCGCACCACGCCCTCGACCGCGCCGCCGATCAGCGAGGCGAGCGTGCGGGCAAGTCTTTCCTCGTCATTCAGGGTCTGGATGAGAACGCTGAGCATCGTTAGCCGAATAGCGGAAAGCCGGGCACAGCGCCAGTTTTTGCGTCGCCCCATAAAAATGTTCTTGCTTTGTTCCAACGGATAAAATAGGATTATTTTCATGAACAGAGCGATTCGACAGCCAGCCGACAGTCCCTGGGAGAGGGCGAAGATGGAACAGATCGTACGTGCCGACATTGCTGCCTTCGGGGCTGGAAGAGCCGAGATGGCCAATGCAATGATCGAGCAGAGCGGCGTCCGTATCCGTCCGGAGCGCAATCGCGGCCGGTCCGCCGGCATCAACCCGTCCGGCCGGTTCGAACCGGTCAGCAGGCATGTGTTCGACGATGGCTGGAATTCGCTTGAGGAGCTGCCGCCCTTCAAGACCGAGGTGCAGGTCGAGAAGCCGCGCACCATCGTCACCCGCAACGAATCGCCCGACATTTCCTTCGACCGCTCGATCAACCCGTATCGCGGCTGTGAACATGGCTGCGTCTATTGCTTCGCGCGGCCGACGCACAGCTTCATGGGCCTGTCGCCGGGACTGGATTTCGAATCGAAGCTGTTCGCCAAGCCGGATGCGGCGCGGCTGCTCGACAAGGAATTGTCGAAGGACGGCTACCAGCCGCGTACCATCGCCATCGGCACCAACACCGACCCCTATCAGCCGATCGAGAAGCAGTACCGGATCATGCGCGAGATCCTCGAAGTGCTGGAGGCGCGCGGCCACCCGGTCGGCATCGTCACCAAATCCGCGCTGGTGACGCGCGACCTCGACATTCTGTCGCGCATGGCCGAACGCGGGCTGGCCAAGGTGGCGCTGTCGGTGACGACGCTCGAGCGTATGCTGGCCAGAACGATGGAGCCGCGCGCGTCGACGCCGACCAAGCGGCTGGAGGCGATCAGGCAGCTTTCGGATGCCGGCATTCCGGCCTCGGTCATGGTCGCTCCCATCATCCCCGGCCTGACCGATCAGGAGATGGAACGTATCCTCGATTCGGCACGTGCGGCAGGAGCGCGCGAGGCCGGCTACGTCCTGCTGCGCCTGCCGCTAGAGGTCGCGCCGATCTTCAAGGATTGGCTGCTGCGTCATTATCCGGACCGCTACCGTCACGTCATGTCGCTGATCCGCTCGATGCGCGACGGCAAGGATTACGATTCGGAATGGGGCAAGCGCATGAAAGGCTCCGGCCCCTATGCCTGGCAGATCGGCCGGCGCTTCGAGATCGCCGCCAAACGGCTTGGCCTCAACGCCGAGCGGCGGTCGCTCAGGACCGACCAGTTCGTCGCCGCAGCCAAGGCAACCGAGCAACTGATGCTGCTTTGAAGATATCGTCTGCCGCCGCTGCCGGCGGCAGATGAAAAAATCCCGTCCAGCCTGTCCTGTCCCCGGGCCTGCAGACGGTGCCCTCCGGGTCCGGTGCCTCACCCGACCCGGAGGGGCTTGCGGAGAATCGGAGCCGATGCGAACCTCGCCGCAACATGGCTCGCGCGCGTTCTGATTCTCCGCTTCTCTTCGAAATCGTTGAGAGACCCGATTTCTCCTTCGAGACGAAGGCGATGGCCGAAGGCCTGTGGCCGGTGGCGGGAATGGACGAGGCAGGGCGCGGCCCACTCGCAGGGCCGGTCGTCGCGGCTGCGGTAGTGCTCGATCCCGCCAACATTCCAGACGGCCTCGACGATTCCAAGCGCCTCAGCCATCTGCAGCGCGAGGCGCTGTTCCTGAAAATCCTCGGCTCCGCTCTTGCCGTGTCGATGGCCTCGGTCAGCGCGGAAGGCATCGATGGCAGCAATATTCTCAAGGCCAGCCTCGAAGCGATGCGCCGCGCTTTGGTCGGGCTCTCGGTGCAGCCAAAGCTGGCCCTGGCCGACGGCCGCGACGTGCCGCCCGGACTGCCATGCGAAGGCAAAGCGCTTATCAAGGGCGACCAGCGCTCGCAGTCGATCGCCGCAGCCTCGATCGTCGCCAAGGTGATGCGCGACCGCATGATGTGCGGCTGCGGCAGCCATCACGCGCTTTACGGTTTCGAGCTCCATATGGGCTACGCCACGGTCCGCCACCGCACGGCGATCGAAGTGCATGGACCGGTGGCGCGGCTGCACCGCGCGTCCTTCGCACCGTTCCGGATTGGCGGCACCGAGGTGCCGGACGAAGAGAGTTTTTCCGACCTGGCTTGAGCGCTTTCTCCCCCCTTGAGGGGGAGATGGCCGGCAGGCCAGAGGAGGTAGCCGCGCGTGAAGCGCCGCGCCCCTCCTTTCATTCGACATATTATCCGATAGGGCGTCGCGACGCCGAGGCGACCCCCTCTGTCGCCTTCGGCGACATCTCCCCCTCAAGGAGGGAGATTACCCGGCTTAGTTCAGCCTGGACTTGACGTCCTGAAGCGAGGCCTGGAACAGGTCGGCGCCCGCCTTGGCGTCAATCTTGGCGGCGAGCAGCGTGCGGGCGGCTTCGACGGCGATATCGACGGCACTGGCGCGCACTTCGCCGATCGCCTCGCGCTCCGCCTGACCGATCTTCTGTTCGGCAAGCGCGGTGCGCCGGGTGACATAGTCCTCGGTCTTCTTGTGCGCCTCGGCAGCCAGCATGTCGGCCTCGCGCTTGGCGGCGGCGACGATGTCGGCGGCCTCCTGCTCGGCTTCCTTGCGCTTGCGCTGGTATTGGCCGAGCAGTTGCTGGGCCTCCTCGCGCAGCCGACGCGCTTCTTCAAGCTCGTTGCTGATCTTGTCGGCGCGGGCGTCGAGCGCCTTGGCGATCAGCTTAGGCACCTTGACGTAGACGGCAATGGCCAGAAAAATGACGAGGGCAACGGTGGCCCAAAGCGTCGCGAGTGATGTGGCGTCCATGATGCGCTCCTCACCGGGCCACGGATTTGACGGCTGCCGCGATCTCGGCCTTGCTGGCCTTGCCGCCGACAAGCGCCTCGACGATTGCCGAAGCCGTGTCCTCGGCGATCGTGCCGACTTCCTTCATGGCATTGGCCTTGATGGTCGAAATGCGAGCCTCGGCTTCGCCAAGCTTCTGGTCAAGCGCTGCCTCGACCTTCTTGCGGGCGGCTTCGGCTTCCGCCTTGGCGGCATCGTTGGCCTGCTGGCCGATCGCATTGGCCTTGGTCTTGGCCTCCGCCAGTTCCTGCTCATAGGCGGCAACGGCGGCATCGGCCTCGCCCTTCAGCCTGGCGGCATGGTCGAGGTCCTGGGTGATGCGGTCGTTGCGGACATCGATGATGCCGCCAACACGCGGCATCACCACCTTCTTCAGGAACAGGTAGAACAGCCCGAAGGTGATCGCCAGCCACAGAAGCTGCGACGGGAATGTCGCCGGATCGAATGGCGGGAACACGCCGTGCGCCTCGGCAGGCACACCGGTGCCGGAATGCGTATCGCCTTCCGTGCCGGTATGGCCGCCTTCGACGGCAGGCGCGGACTCTTGCGCAAAGGCAGATGTCACGAACATGGACTATCCCCTGATGTCAGGCCTGCCGCCGATTTGCGGCCGGCCCTTCCAATTCCCAATGTTAGCCGAACAGGGGCTCAGCCGAACAGGGCCAAAAGCGCGATGAGCAGGGAGAAGATGCCCAGCGCTTCAGTCACGGCGAAGCCGAAGATCAGGCGGCCGAACTGGCCATCCGCGGCCGACGGGTTGCGCAGCGCGCCCGCCAGATAGCTGCCGAAGATGTTGCCAAGGCCAATACCGGCGCCACCCATGCCGAGGCATGCGATGCCGGCGCCGATGAACTTTGCTGCTTCTGCTTCCATGTGTTCAACTCCTTTGGATCTAAAAAATTCCGTTGCGATTTCTATCCCGGCAGCAGGGCCGGAAACTCTTGGGTCAACTGGGTCAGTGCCCGGGATGCAGGGCGTCGTTCAGATACATGCAGGTCAGCACGGCAAAGACGTAGGCCTGCAGGAAGGCAACCAGCAGTTCCAGCGCCGTCAGCGCCACGGCCATCGCCAGCGGCAGGACCGATCCGGCAATGCCGAGCGTGCCAAGCGCGCTCAAGCTCACCACGAAGCCCGAGAACACCTTCAGCGTGATGTGGCCGGCCAGCATGTTGGCGAACAGACGAACCGAGAGGCTGACCGGGCGCGAAACGAAGGAAATCACCTCGATCAGCACCACCAGCGGCAGCAGGTAAACCGGCACGCCATGCGGCACGAACAGTTTCAGGAAACCAAGGCCATGCTTCATGAAGCCGTAGACGACGACGGTTCCGATCACCAGCGCGGCAAGGCCGAAGGTGACGATGATATGGCTGGTGACGGTGAAGAAATATGGAAAAAGACCGAGCAGATTGGCAACGAGCACGAACATGAACAGCGAAAATACCAAGGGAAAGAACTTCATGCCTTGGGTTCCGGCTGCGTCCCTCAGCATGTTGCCGACGAATTCGTAGGCCATTTCCGAGACCGACTGAAGACGGCTGGGAACGAGGCTGCGGCTCGAGGTGCTGAGATAGAGGAACGCCGAGGCGGCGGCGACGGTCGCGACCATGAAGAGCGCCGAATTGGTGAACGACAGGTCGTAGCCGCCGATCTCGATCGGAATCAGCTTGTTGATATGGAACTGGTGGATCGGATCGACCTTGTCAGCAGCCACTTTATATCCCCATCAAAGCCGCGCGCGGCTTTAGTGTCCTGTTCACTGCGCCGGCAAGCGGCGCCTCAAGTCATTCTTTCGGATCGCGGGCTTTGTCGCCCTG
Organism: Mesorhizobium sp. L48C026A00; assembly: GCF_000502375.1. Classification (NCBI taxonomy): domain Bacteria; kingdom Pseudomonadati; phylum Pseudomonadota; class Alphaproteobacteria; order Hyphomicrobiales; family Phyllobacteriaceae; genus Mesorhizobium; species Mesorhizobium sp. L48C026A00. The sequence continues at coordinate 91,030 of NZ_AYWU01000008.1, forward strand.
TCCGAATTCCGCCATAAGTCCCGCGGAGCGCAGGACATTGAGCACGCCGGCGCCAAAACCGAGCAGCAAAAAAACAATCAGACCCCATGGCGATGTCCCCGCCACACGGTCGATGATCCAGCCAAGACCAGCACCAACCACTATCCCGGCGATGAACTCGCTGGATAGCTTGAGCGCCTGGCCATATCCGGCCGCACTGCCCGCTTTCGCGTCGTCTTTCCCCTCGAGCCGGTCCGGCCGCCTTGTTGCAAGCGATGCTTCAAGGTCGCGCCGGCGGCGCTCAAGATCGTCGTCGCGGATATCGGCTTGACGCTGTTTGCCGCGGCCGGTTTCTCCGGTTCCGTCTGGCCCATTCTTGTCGGCCATCGCAACCCCCTTCCCCGGTCAGATCGTCACCGTCCGTCCGCTCTTAAGTCGCCGGCAACATAGTTAGAGGGTCCCCGCCCGTCAAGCCACGGGCAGGACTTCATCGTCAAGTATTTTTCCTATGAAAATCAATAGCTTGCCAGGGTGCGACATCGTGCCCGCTACCGCCGCCGGCGTGTCGCGGCCGAATCCCTGCAGCGACGGGTCTTCGATCGGGCGCGCCCGGGGCCTTGCCGGAGCGCTCAGCTCCAGCCGCCGCCATAGGTGCGATAGAAAATGTGCAGGCCGATCCTGGTCATTTTTTTCATCGTCCGCGCCCAACCCGGGTTGACGTAGTTGGCGTAGTAATGCGTCGACGATCCGACTTCCGGGATGAAGATCTTGCCGGCAGTGACCGCCATGGCGATGTCCTGCGCGGTCTTGTAGTGGGCGGGACTCTGGATGCGCTTCTTCCTGCCGTCGCAAGCGAAGGAAAACTGGCAACGGTTGAACCATTTGTCATTTTGATAGACGACGCCGCAGATCGAGTTCGGATAGGCCGGATTGCGAACGCGATTGAGGATGACCTGGGCGACGGCGGCCTGGCCGCGCACCGATTCCCCGCGCGCCTCGAAATAGATGCCATTGGCGAGGCAAGCCTGTTCCGGCTTCGAGAAGACGCTCGCCGGCAGCGCGGTTTGCATCCACGAATGATCGCCCTTGGCCACCGGCGGAATGAAGCGGCCATCGTTCGGCTGCTCGTCTTGAAGCAAGGCCTCGAAGGGCGAAGCCTGGGCATAGTCAGGCGCGGCCGCTGCGTAGGCGGTCGCCAGGACGTCGGGGCGGTCGTTGTTGACCAGCGAGGCCAGCATGGCCGGCACGCCGGGATCCGGCTTCTTGTCGACGCGCCTATGGAACGCGGCGGCAATCTGGATCTCCTTGCCTTTGATCTCGGGCTTGGCGAACGCCATCTTCAGCCCGCTGTCCATGCTCGGGCGAAGCAGCGAGGAGGTGCGCTCAAACACCGAGCCGGCATTGAAGTTCTTCGGCGGCGCGACCGGCGAGACGATGATGATGCGGCCCTTCTTGTCGGCGCGCATGATGCGGTCCTCGTCGGGCGTCGTGCTGGCCAGGCTGCCCTTGCCGCGAAACGACACCGCGCCGATGCCGGGCAACCGGACGCCGGAACCCGAGATCGAGCCGGTGGTGTCGGAATCGAGGAAAGGCATTTCGGCGGCATGGACCGAGCCGGCGACGGATTTCTCGACATAGGCGTTCCAGCGGGCGTTCGGCGCCTTGAGGCCGGAAACCAGGCTCGTCATGTCCTGGTAGGCGATGACATTGGGAAAGCCGACCCAGATGCCAAGTCCAACGACCAGAGGAGACAGAAAGGAACGTCTTTTCTCACCGGCGAAAGCGACAAGCCGCTTCAAAACACGTCGATGCACGGAACTCTCCAGAAACGCAACGGACCCCACTGGAGAGGCACGATGATGCATTAACCTTGATGGGGCGTTAACGGAGCTCGACAGCGCCAATCATTTCAAAGGTGGCTTTTGTTGGAAACGGCTCCAACGGTCGCAATACCCGCTCCTCAGAGCGCTGTTCAGAGATGGAGGAGCCTCCTCTCTGCCACCAACATGCTTAACGGCGATGCCACGAACATGCTTAATGGCCCGCCATCGGCGAGCGGTCTCTTGCTTCAATGAGGTTTTTCGGTGGCGAGCTGGTCCGGTCAGGGGATAATTCCCCGAGGGCCCCGGCGCAGCTGGATCTGGCGGGTACCGCAGCATTTCTTGAACTTCATACCTGAACCGCAGGGACATTGATCATTGCCGCCGCGTTGCAGCCGGCCGACCAGGGGCAGCAGCGCTGCGGAAGGCAGGAGCGATGCCGCCAGGGCAGCCAACTTGGCCGAGATTCCCGGCACGACGAGGCGACGACCGGATCTGAACCCTCGCCACGCACGTTCGGCCACATATTCCGCATCCACCTTGGGCAAGACGTTGAAGAGCACCGTCTGATTGGCGCCTGACCTTGCGAGAAACTCCGTCGACACCGGGCCCGGTGCCACGCATGTGACCGTCACACCGGTTCGACGCAATTCCTGGTGAAGCGCCTCTGAGAAGAAGCGCACGAAACCTTTGCTGGCGAAATACAGAGCCATATAAGGTCCGGGAAGGAACCCGGCCACGGAACTGAGATTGAGCACCCCGCCCCGTCGGCGCGCCACCATTCCGGGCAGAAAATGGAGGGTCAGTTCTGTGAGGGAATGTATGTTGAGATCGATGATGCCGAGTTGACCATCAACAGGCAGCGCCGTCGTCGCACCCCGCAGGCCATAGCCGGCGCTGTTGACCAGGACATCACAGACCAGGCCGTGTGCGGACAGAAAGCCCTCCAGGCGAATTGGCGCATCGCCTGCCACGAGATCCAGCTCGAGCGTGAATACCTCGCCACCCGCCTCCCGAACCTCGGACGCCGCGGCGGCCAAACCCTCGGGCGAGCGGGCAACCAGCACAACCGCGCCGTGCTCCCGTGCAGCGACGCTCGCAATTGCCCGGCCAATTCCACCCGAGCCGCCAATCACGACGACGGCCGGCCGCAATCCACTGTGCGAAATCACGTCGCGTTCCTCTGTCTTGCAGGAGCGGAAACACCCTGACCGAGCAGCACCACTTCATTGGCGACAGTGCCGTTCAAAATCTTTTCGAATCGCTCCAGTGCTCGTGCGACGTTCGCTCCATCCATCACCCGGTGATCGTAGTGGATGCGGACATTCACCGATCCGTCGTTGCCGATCGGACCGTAGTTCAGAAGCGTGGTCAATGGTGTCAGCGGGTTGAGTGATTCTGCACCGAGACCAGAATAGACGGACAGTTGGAAGGTACCGAAGTAATTTGCCCTTTGCCGGGCGATGTTCAACCCTAGCCACATAAGCAGCCACCTGACAGGCGCGGGCGCAGCTGCCATGCGCAAGGCACGCCGGAACTCCGGGACCTCGAGGATCGGCCGTGATCGAGCCGCGTGGATGGACCCCTCAAGTTCCGTGATGGAGTAGCGTTCCGGGCATTTGATGCAGCTCAGCAGAACGGCCGGCTCGCCATCATATTCGCGCTCGTGGGCAATCGAGGCCACGCTTGCCGGATACTCGTAAAGCTGCGGCCAGGGCAATTTGACATAGGCGCGCCGCAGCTCCGGCATCTCCAGGGCGAGAAGCGCATAGCCTTTCAGGAAGATCGCGGTCCACGAGGGCCTGGTCTGCTGCGCCATTCTAGCCCTTACGAGTGGGCCGAGATTCATCTGACGCTGCACCGCGACCCGTGGCACGCCGATCGAAAACCTCATCAGATCGCCAACAAGGCGCCGGGGCGCCGAAAGCTTGATGGCTCGACCTCGCATCAAACGACCTCTAATAAAGATAAGGGACTATTCGCTTGGTCCTTTCCATATAGGCACGGTATTGCGGGCCTAAAGTCTCAAGCATCATACGCTCTTCCTTGTCCACTCTCAGCAGGAAAAGGACGGCGAAACCAATCAAACCGGATATGCCCGCAACCCAGTTCGGCAGCAGAAAGAGCTGGCCGAGCCCCATAAGCAGGAACGACGTGTACATCGGGTGACGGACCAAGGCGTATGGCCCGGCGCTGACCAGTTCGTGCCGTTCGCGAATCTCGAGCGTGATCGACCAGTTACGGCCAAGTTCCTTGTGGGACATGCGAAAAATCCACAGCGCGGAGCAGAAGATGATGGTTCCGAGCGCCACCGACCACACGCTGGCCGGATGGTCAGCCGCTGCGGGGATGCCGGTGGCGACATAGAAGCCAGGCAGGATCGCCAGGCCAAGGAGAGCCGATGCAAGCCCGACGGTGTCGGAACGCGAGCGGCCGCCAGCTACAATTCGCACGCGCCTTGCCCGGCGCTCGAAGGGATACCGGATCACATACCAGGCAACGAGGCCGATCACCCATATGATCTCGCCAAGTGAAGCTACAGAAATGGTCACTTCAGGTCACCGGAGCCTTTTCTCGATCTGGGACCACGATAAACCGTCGCAACGATGTCAGCGTCCGAATTGTCGACCGAAGACATTCAGAGCGCGCTGCTTTCGGAGTTGACCGGGCGAATGAGGCGAGAGCGGGTTTGCAAATCGCATTTCAACCGCCGTTCATCTCCCGAAGCTTGGTTATGAATTGTTGCGGCCGGAGCCAGGTACCGGGGGTCTTATACCCCATCGATCTGGCGATGTCCGCTACGAATGCGTTGCAGTTGTAGAGTGAGGCGTGCCAAAGCGGAGAGCTGGCCTGCAGCTTTCGTATGCTCGCGACGACTTTCCTATATTCGGCTTCGGTAAGTAAAACGCGCCAGCTTGCCGACCGGTAGGCATCTTCCAGGTCGCCGTCCGTCCACCCGGTCGTGGCTGGCACGGGCGCCACATGGCCGAGAACATAGACATTGGGATCATCGGACTTCGGAGCGAGCCCCGCGACTTCGGGGTTGACCATCCGTCCCGCCTGGTTCAATCGTCCAAAAATCACGTAGGAATGGCCGTAGGTAAGGGCGTACCGGGAGCGGAACTCGATGAAATGCCGTTGGGCCGCGCGCGCCGGCATCGCCGCGGTACTCAGTGCCCGTTCATTGGACACAAAAGTCGGCTGGGGCTTGTTGTCCTGCGACTGACATGACGCCGCGACAAGCGCGAGCAGGGCCACAATTGTTGAACGGCCACTTACAAGCGTCATCTCATCCAGAACTCCGAGGCAGACCTGGTGCCAGCCTATGCCCGCCAACCGCATGTACGCTGCGAATCCGGCCTTGGCCCCTGCATATCGATGGGGAAGGGCCTGGCGGCCCTTCCCCAAATCCCCGAAAGCCGGTGCTTATTTAATCACGGGCTCTTCTACGGCAACGGGTTCCGGCGGAGGAGCCTTCCCCTTTCCTTTACCGATCCCGTTCGCGCAGCCACTCAGGCTGGTAACGGCGAGGGTAGCAACCATTACAATCAACATTCTGCTCATCAAGCAATCCTTTCCCCAGGGGCGGAACAGCCTATAGAATCGCCACAAATAAAAAGATATGCAGCCCAACCAAGTTAGCTGCGATCTACACCAAAGCCTAGTGCAGAAATGACACAGTCGGCATTCGGTTGCAGCCGAAATCCTTGCGGTGACGTGCCGGCAGGGCTCACCATGCAACGGAGATCAGGCCTGCCCACCATCAAACCACCACCACCGTCGTGCCCAAAGGAGTCCGTTCGTAGAGGTCGATGATGTCGTCATTTGTCAAACGGATGCACCCGTTCGATACCGCTGTGCCTATCGTCCATGGCTCGTTTGTACCATGTATCCGGAAGTAGGTGTCGCGCCCGTTGCGATAGAGGTAAAGGGCACGCGCACCAAGCGGGTTGTTTGGTCCACCAGGGACCCCGCCTGCATACTTCACCAGGCGAGGCTTGCGCCTCATCATGTTGGTGGTGGGTGTCCACGACGGCCAGTCCGCCTTGCGGGCGACGGTCGCTGTACCCTTGAACGAAAGCCCCTGCTCGCCGACGCCGACGCCGTAGCGCGTCGCCCACCCGTCGCCCTCGACGGCATAGAGAAAACGTTGCGAAGTATCGACGACGATCGTTCCAGGCGGCTCGTTTCCGTCGTACCGCACTTGCTTCCGTCGGAAACGAGGATTGAGGCCATTCCTTGGTCCGAACGCGGATGAAATCGGCTCCGTCACCTGCTGTAACGTCGACGTACACCCGGAGAGCATCAGAGCCAGACTTCCCAGCACGAGCCCCCGGCGCGCAATGTTGTGTTCTTCCATTTCTACCTGCTAGGAAACTGGTCAATCTACCGCCCTTCCTCGTCTCTACCATTGCAAGGCCTGCGGGCCAAGTCTCGCTGTGGGGTGGCAAAATGAATTCACAGGATTGACGAGCGAATTGGAGCGAAACTTCTTGCGATAACCGTCCGCCTCTGTTCGGTTAGGCCACAATGGGCATAGGACAGAGACGATGAAGCCTGACTTCCATGGTAAAGTCGCGATTGTGACCGGCGCAGGCTCCGGAATAGGAGCGGCTGTGTCACGGCAACTCGCGCAAGAAGGAGCCGAAATTGTTGTCGCCGACCTTGATGCCGAGGCCGCGCGCTGCATGGCTGCCGAAATAAGCGCGCAAGGAGGCAGGGCCCACGATTTTGCGGTCGATGTCACGGATGCGGCAGCCGTCGAAAAGCTGATCGAGTTCACTGTCCAGAAATGCGGCGGACTGGATATGGCGGTAAACAATGCCGGCATCGACGGCGTTCGAAAAGCGACGGCAGACTATCCGCTCGACAACTGGCACAGGCTGATGAACGTCAATCTGAATGGCGTTTTCTACAGCATGAAGTACGAAATCGCCGCCATGCTGGATCGAGGCGGAGGCGCCATCGTGAACATGTCCTCAATTCTCGGTTCCGTCGGCTTGCCGACTGCGTCCGCATACACGGCAGCGAAACACGGGGTCGTTGGGCTGACCAAGGTTGCTGCGATTGAATATGCGAGGATGGGCATCCGGATCAATGTCGTCGGCCCCGGCTGGATCGAAACGCCTCTTCTATCGGAGCAAGCGGAGGCATTAGCCAATACCAGGCGCATGGCAGCCCTTCAACCGATGGGCAGGCGCGGCAAACCGGAAGAGGTAGCGGCTCTTGTGTGCTTCCTGTTGTCCGATCAGGCCAGCTTTATCACTGGCAGCTACCATCTGGTCGACGGAGCTTACACCGCCCATTAGCGCGTCGTGGCTGACGCTGGCGCCCAAAAGACGCGGCGCTCAGCGGCGTTTCTTCGCCTTGCCGGCGAACGGATTTTCCGAGGTCCGCAAGGCGATGCGGATCGGCACGCCGGGCATGTCGAAGGCTTCGCGCAGGCTGTTGGAGAGGTAGCGGACATAGGATTGCGGCATCGCGTCCGGCCGCGAGCAGGACACGACGAAGCCTGGCGGCCGCGTCTTGGCCTGGGTGACATATTTGATCTTCAGCCGGCGACCGGCGACGGCAGGCGGCGGATGGTGCGCCAGGATGCCTTCCAGCCAGCGGTTGAGCTTGCCGGTCGAGACGCGGCTGTTCCACACCCTGTGCGTCTTGATGACGGCATCCATCAGCTTGTCGAGGCCGCGCCCGGTCTCGGCCGAGACCGGCACCGCCTGGATGCCGCGCGCCTGCGGCAACAGCCGCTCGGTCTTCTCGCGCAGTTCCGCCAGGAGTTCCTGGGGGTGGTCGATCATATCCCATTTGTTGAAGGCGATCACCGGCGCGCGGCCCTCGCGGATGATCAGGTCGGCGATCTGCAGATCCTGCTTCTCGAAGGGAATGGTGGCGTCGAGCACGATGATGACGATCTCGGCAAAACGGATGGCGCGCAAGCCGTCCTGCACCGACATGACTTCCAGCTTTTCGTGGATCCGGGACTTGCGGCGCATGCCGGCGGTGTCGAACAGTTTCAGGCGGCGGCCATGCCAGTCCCAGTCGACGGAGATGGAATCGCGGGTGATGCCGGCTTCCGGACCGGTCAGGAGCCGCTCCTCGCCGATCAGCGCATTGATCAGCGTCGACTTGCCGGCGTTCGGACGGCCGACGAGGGCGATGCGCAGCGGTTTGGTATCGTCATAGCTCGGCTCGGCATCCGGGTCGGTGATGTCCTCGCCGATCAGCACCTCGCTGGCCGCGGCCTCCTCGTCTGCATCTTCTTCTTCGCCGAAGGCGCGCGCCTCGCCCAGTGCTGATATCACCGCATCGCGCAAATCGGGCAGGCCCTGGCCGTGTTCGGCCGAGACCGGGATCGGCTCGCCAAGGCCGAGTTCCCAGGCCTCCAGCATGCCGCCCTGGGCGCCGCGCGCCTCGGCCTTGTTGGCGACGACGACAACCGGCTTGCCGGACTTGCGCACGATCTCGGCGAAGGTCTTGTCGTCAGGCATCAGCCCGGACTTGGCATCGATGGTGAAAAAGATCAGGTCGGCTTCGCGGATGGCGATCTCGGTCTGGGCGCGCATGCGGCCCGGCAGCGTCGAAGCAGCGGCATCTTCGAAGCCGGCAGTGTCGATGACGTCGAAATGCAGATCGTAGAGTTTGGCGGCATGGACGCGACGATCGCGGGTGACGCCCGGCGTATCATCGACAAGCGCCAGCTTCCTTCCCACCAGCCTGTTAAAAAGGGTCGATTTGCCGACGTTAGGCCGGCCAATGATGGCGACTTTGAACGTCATCTGTCACGACACGCCGCCCGACCCACGGATCAGCTCGGACATCAACGTGGCCCGCTCGCGCGCGTTGCGCGGGGTGCTGTCATCCGAGGCAATCTGGTCGAACAGTTTCAGTGCGTCCGTCGCCTTGCCTTCCTTCCAGGCGGCAAGGCCGAGCGCCTCGCGCGCCGTATGGCGCAGCGGATTGGTGTCGGCGGTGAGCGTCTCGACGCGACTGGAGACGTCGGCGAACGAACCGTGGTCGACGAGCAGCAGCGCTGCCCTGAGGCGCGCCATTTCGCGAAGGCCTGATGGAATGTCCGTATCGGCGGCGACCTCGTCGAAGTCCTTGACGGCGGCGGCGACGTCGCCCTTATCCGCCTTGACGGTTGCCGCCCGCATGCGGGCGAGCAGCGGATAAGCGCCGTAGCCATCTTTTTCCAGCGCATCGAGGGCCGCCAGCGCTTCGTCGCTCTTGCCCTCATTGGCAAGCTTCAGCGCCTGCGAGAAGGCATCGCCCGAGCGATTGGCGCGGGTCTCGTCCCAATAGCGATAGCCGACGAAGGCGGCGGTGCCGACCACCACCAGTATCGCGAGCGCAAGCAAGGCAGGACCAAAACGGTCCCACAGCGCATGCGCCTGATCGCGACGCATCTCTTCGTTGACTTCGCGGATAAAACTGTCGTCCGACATCTCAAAACCATCCTGCCCGCCTCAGGGCGGTTTAGAGCGACGTGCGTCCATGGAAAGTACGCTCTAACACTTTGAATTTGCGCATCGTGTTTCCTGAAAAAAAATCAATTCTGCACTTCAGGCCGATGCGGTAGCCCGCGTTTTAGCGAAATTTTGCCGGCATGGAAGGGGTTCGACCGGAAAATCGGCTAATCGCCGGATGACGATGTAAAGGATGACTGCAAAGGGCGACCGCACCCACGCCACATTTCGCCGATAGCCGGTGCGCGAACCCTCCTCAAAATCCAGATCAAACACTGATGCCTCGTTTGTCCCGTGCTGTTGCGTTTTCGATCGCGTCGCTTGCTGCGGCGGGCGCTGCTGTCGCCGACCCGCCGGCGCCGGCAAAGCCAAAGCAGGCCGTCCTCATCTCGTTCGACAGCGCCCGCGATATTTTGCAATGGAAGCGCAGCCGGGCGCTGGCCCAGCGCACCGGCGCCCATTTCACCTACTTCGTGTCCTGCGTCTTCCTGCTCTCGCCGGAGACGCGCAAGCAATACACGGCGCCCGGCAAGGCATCAGGCAAATCCAATATCGGCTTCGCCGCCTCGAGACAGGAAATCGCTGACCGGCTCGAGCAGATAAACCTTGCCGCCTCGGAAGGCCATGACATCGGCAGCCACGCTTGCGGCCATTTCGACGGCAAGGACTGGAACAAGGCCGACTGGCTGAGCGAGTTCGGTTCGTTCAAGCGCATTCTCGAAAATGCCTATTCGATCAACGCTATTACCTCCGAACCCGCAGGCTGGCGCGAAATTGCACGTAAGGCGGTTGGCTTTCGCGCACCCTATCTGTCGGCAAACAAGGCGCTCTACGAGGCGCTGCCAAGGGCGGGCTATTGGTTCGACGCGAGCGGTGTGTCGCGCGGCCCTGCCCGGCCACCAACCAGCGACGGCATCACGCGCTTCTCACTGCCGAAGATTCCGGAAGGTCCTGACACAAGGCCGGTGATCGCGATGGACTACAATCTCTATGTCAGGCATTCCGGCGGCTTCGAGCGGCCGAGCCAGGCGGACGAATTCGCCAACCGGACCCATGACGCCTTTCGCGCCGCCTTCGAAGCGCAATATCAGGGCAAACGCATTCCGCTGGAACTCGGCTTCCATTTCACACTGATGAATGACGGCGCCTACTGGAAGGCGCTCGAGCGCTTTGCCGGCGAGGTCTGCACCAGGCCCGATGTCGAGTGCATCAGCTATCGCGACTATGTTTCGCGCCAACGCCGGCAAAAGTGGGCGTCGGTGGGCGGCTGAACCGAAAGCGCCCGCCGCCCCGTCACTCTCAACTTACCGGCTGATCCTCAGGCCGCAAGCCGGCTCGCTCTCGCTCCAGATAGGCCTGGTCGATTTCCGGCAGCGGCGCCCCTTCAAGTGTCGCCTCGAAGGCGCGCAGGCGCTTGTAGATGGATATCAGCTCGACGATGGTCGGCCAGGAATTCACGAGATATTGGAACGAAGTGGCGACTTGTGAAAAAGCGGTAACAATCTGCTGGAAAACGCCAAATGTTATCTTGCCGATTGCCAAGGTCGGAACAAGAATAAGAGTAGCGAATACGTTGTCGACTTGAAGGTATAGATAGCGGACCATGTCGAAATAGACATAGTGTGCATAGAGAGTGAAATAGTTCTTGCGAACATTTCTGAAAAGCTCGGCCAGAGTTGGTGGCTGCGCTCGTGCCGTGTCGTCCTCGCCGAGGACAAGTTCCTTGCGCAGCGCGGCTTCAACCCGCTGATTGCGAAATTCCAACCCGGGCAGCCTGACGCCGACGACTGCCAACAAGCCGGTGCCAAACAGCGACCAGGCGATCGCCGCAATGACCAGCGGATAAGGGATTGCTCCGACGATTGGGAGCGTTGAGACATGGAGAGAAAGGGAGGCCAGCAAGGGCAGGAATGCAATCAGGGTCATGATGGAGTCGATAAAGTTCACGCCGAGCCCCTGCATTGTGCCGGAGAAGCGCATCGTGTCGTCCTGAACGCGCTGCGACGCCCCTTCGATATGGCGCAGCCGCGGCCAGTAAGCGGTAAAATAATCGTTCATCGCGGTGCGCCAGCGAAACACGTAGTGCCTGACGAAAAAGACGTTCAGAACGGCGATGCTCATATAGACCAGCGCCAAGGACAGAAACTGCCATACTCCGTAGTAAAGCTCGGCAGGGGAAACGGAGCCCGGCGTGGTCAGCGCCTTCTGCACCATATCGTAAAACATGCCGCGCCAGTCATTGAGCGCCACGCTGATCTGCACGATGAAATTGGTGACGAAAATAATCAAACCAGAGCCAAGGATCGACCAGTTCTGCCAGCGATGCGGGGAATACAGCGCCCAGAAAAGGTAGAATACGCCCATACCGGCGAAGAAATATCCGTAAAACCAGAGGAATGCCGGCGTCAGGAATCTTATCGGGCTGATGACTGGTGCTGCCTGCGGGTCGACCGGCGGCATGCCGAGCATCGTGCCAAGGTGCTCGCCGCCGAAAAACCACAGGAGGACGAGCAGAAGGCTCCAGGCGACGGCCGAAGTGAAAAACAACTTCGGCTGCGGGAAGAAGGATACGAACACTGTTGGGAAATCCTCGGTCGATGCGCAAATCAGCGGCGTTGCTGTTCAGCGGGCATAAGGTCACACATCGATCGGAATGAAAATGGCCGGTGCGTGATGCCCGGCACCGAGCAAGACCACAATCATGGCGATTTTGGCGCAGCCGACCAGATGACCGCGCCAGAGACCAGCAGCACGGCGGCGGCCACGATCGATGCGAGGAAGAAGTCGCCGGAGGCTTGCGCAAGCAAGCCGGCGACGATCGGACCGATGATCTGGCCGAGGCCGAAGGACGCCGTCATCAACGCCAGGATCCGGCGTGGCGCTTGCGGGGCAAGCTGCCTTCCGGTCTGAAGGCCGAGCGCGGTGATGGCGATGAAGGTGCCGCCAAGCAGAAACCCGCCGAGCAGCGGCCCAATGTGTCCGCCCATGGTGACGCTCGCGCTGACGCCGACCACCTCGACGAGGCACCCCCAGGCATAAGCCCGGTAGAGCCCGATCTTTGCCGCGATCTTCTGCCACAGCCAGACCGAGGGAATTCCGGCAAGGCCGGTGACCATCCACACCACGGCCTCGAAGACGCGGCCGCCGCCGCCCTGCCGGACGATGGCGACCAGGAACGTCGCCGTCACGATATAGCCGAAGCCGAACAGCCCGTAGGCGAATATGACCTTCACGAGTGACCGGTCCTTTGGTAGCGCCGGTTCGCGGCCATCGGCGCCGTTGGCGCTCGCAGTGCTGCCGAGCAGCAAGGCCACGACGGCAATGGCGCAGGCCGAGATCGCGGCGGACCAGAACCAGCCCGCCGGCCAGCCGGCCTGTCCGGTGACGAGTGTTGCCATCAGCGCCGAGGACGCTGCTATGCCAAGGCCGACGCCGCCGAAATGCAGCGCCTGCAGGTCGTTTCGGCCGACCGCGGCGAGATGGCCGAAAACGATGCTGGACATGAACACAAGGACGAAGGCGCTGGCCACACCGGCAAGAAAGCGGATGACGAGAAAGGCCGCCATCGTGTCGGCCAGGCCCATCAGCCCGGTGAGGACTGCGGTGGCGGCAAGACCGGCAAGCATCAGCAGGCGCTCGCGACCGTGCGCCCAGCCGCCGACGGCTGCGAGCGCGCCAACGAGATAGCCGAGATAGTTGGCGGACGCGATCCAGCCGGCATCGGCCGGCGTCAGGCCAAGTTCCTCCATCATGCCGGGCAGGATCGGCGTATAGACGAAGCGGCCGATGCCCATGGCAACGGCCAGGGCAATCATGCCGGCGAATGCGAGGCGCAAAGGGGACGGCGAAGCGATGTTCATTGCAGTGCACAATAGGTGCACGAGCCGGTGAGACAATCCGCCTTTTATTGGGCCAGGGCGGGTTGCAAGGACCGTATCCGAGCGCCGCGGCGGTACAGAACGAACGTCGGCGATGCTTCGCGCCCCTCTCTGCCCTGCCGGGCATACCCACGAGGGGGGAGATCGGCAGCTTCGGCGCCGGCTCTCCTTCTTCAACTTCTGGAGATTTGGCGAAAGCGGAGATGAAAGCCAATCTCCCCCTGGTGGGGGAGATGTCCAGCAGGACAGAGGGGGGCGCTGTCCCGCGAACGTTTCCGCAGCGACCGCCCGCAGTCCTTTTCGGGTCTAATTAAAGTCAAATCCTCTGTGTGCGGAGGATTTCAGCCGCAGCCGACCTGGCCAGTGCCCGTCTCGTAGGCCGTGCGCCGGGCTGTCATCCGGAATGGCAGGTCGCCGAGTTCGCGCTCCGACATGGTGTCGAGCACAGGATGCGACAGCGGATCGGTGGCCCATCGGGTGGCCTCGCTTTCATGCGACCGGCTTTGCCGCGCGCCGGCAGCGGAAAAGACCCCGAGCAGTGACAAAATCTTCATCGTGTTTTCCTCCACAGGTCTGCTTGTTCCTTAAAATTTGCCGTTCCTCCCCGCATTTCAATTGAGATTTCAACCGTGCCGGTTTAGAAAAACTGTATGGCCATGCTGAACCGCGTCCACCTCAACGGCCTGCGCGCCGTGGAAACCGTCGCCCGCCTGGGATCGCTTTCGGCTGCGGCGAGCGAACTCAACGTGTCCGCCAGCGCCGTCAGCCAGCAGGTCAAGCGGACGGAAGCGCAACTTGGCCAGGCGCTGTTCGAACGAACGGCAAGCGGTCTGGTGCCGACCGAATTCGGCACCGTCTTCACCGCCCGGCTCGGGGCAGGTTTCCGCGAGCTCGCCCAAGCCGTGGCGCTCGCCGACGAGGCCTCCGAATGCACGCTGGTGGTCTCGGTTGCGCCGGCCTTTGCCTCGAAGTGGCTGCTGCCTCGACTGTCACGCCACTTCGCCCGGCATCCGAATGTGCTTTTGCGCATCGACGCCTCGGTGCGGATTGCCGATCTCGATCGCTCGGACATCGACATCGCCATCCGGCTTGGCGACGGCAAATGGCCGGGCGTGCGCGCGCAACTGCTGCTGGCGCAGGAAGTCTTCCCGGTCTGCGCCCCGGTGATCGCCGACAAACTGAAATCGATCGATGATCTCGCCCTGACCTGCGCGATCACCGACTAAAAAGCGATGATCAGCTGGGAAAGCTGGTTCGAGGCGGCCGGGGTGAAGCCGGTCAGCTTCCTCAAGGGCGCGCGCTTCACCGACCCGATGCTTTGCCTGGAATCGGCGATCGCCGGCCACGGCGTCATGCTCGGCTGGCAATTGCTGACGGCTGATGCTCTCGCCGACGGCCGGCTGGGCGCGCCGTTCGGCGTCCGCGCCGAGAGCGGGCTGGGCTACTGGCTGGTGACCTCGGCCAGCAAGAGCGAGAGCCGCAAGGTGCGCGATTTCAAGATTTGGATCCGCGAGGAGATCGAGGCGACGATGGCGCAGTTCGGCGCGCTCGCCGGCGCGGCCTGAGCAGGCCCGGTCGATCACGGTGGAAAGACCGATGGCACCGGTCTATGTAAGTACCAGACTCCCACTCGCGACAGGCAGGATCATGACCACACATTCGCGCGGCGTTTCCGCAACGATCGACCCGGTGAAGCTCGACAGGCTGGCAGAAGTCGCCATCAAGGTCGGGCTGCAATTGCAACCGGGGCAGGACCTGGTGCTGACATCGTCGATCGCAGCGCTGCCTTTGACGCGACGGATCGTCGAGCATGCCTACAAGGCCGGCGCCGGCCTGGTGACGCCGATCTTCAACGACGACGAGATGACGCTGGCACGCTTCCGCTACGGCGCCGATGCCGGCTTCGACCACGCCGCCGGCTGGCTTTACGAGGGCATGGCCAAGGCCTTCGCCAACAATGCGGCGCGGCTGGCCGTGCGCGGCGAGGATCCGTCGCTGCTGTCGGCACAGGACCCGGGACAAGTGGCGCGCGCCAACAAGGCGAACTCGATCGCCTATCAGCCGGCGCTGGAAAAGATCACCGGCTTCGACATCAACTGGAACATCGTCGCCTACCCCGACCTGGCCTGGGCCAGGCAGGTGTTTCCGGGCGATACCGACGACGTCGCCGTGGCGAAGCTCGCCGACGCGATCTTTGCCGCCTCACGGGTCGACGTCGACGACCCGATCGGCAACTGGAAGGCACACAATGCGGCGCTTCGCAGCCGCACCGAATGGCTGAACGGCCATAATTTCCATGCGCTGCATTTCACCGGACCTGGCACCGACCTGACCGTCGGCCTGGCCGACGGCCATGAATGGATGGGCGGCGCCTCGACCGCCAGGAACAGCATCACCTGCAACCCGAACATCCCGACCGAGGAGGTTTTCACCACGCCGCATGCAAGGCGCGTCGAAGGCCATGTTATGAGCACCAAGCCGCTGTCGTACCAGGGCACGCTGATCGACGGCATTGCGGTGCGTTTCGAGCAGGGTCGCATCGTCGAGGCCAGGGCCAGCCGCGGCGAGGATGTGCTGAAAAAAGTGCTCGACACCGATGAAGGCGCACGCCGGCTCGGCGAGGTCGCCCTGGTGCCGCATTCCTCGCCGATCGCGGCGAGCGGCCTGCTGTTCTTCAACACGCTGTTCGACGAGAATGCCGCCTGCCATATCGCGCTCGGCCAGTGCTATTCGAAGTGCTTTGTCGACGGCGCCTCGCTCACTCAGGACGAGATCGCGGCGCGCGGCGGCAACAAGAGCTTCATCCATATCGACTGGATGATCGGTTCGGACAAGGTCGACATCGACGGCGTCGGCAAGGACGGCGGCCGCGTGCCGGTGATGCGCAAGGGCGAATGGGCTTAGGGGGCGAGTGGGCGTAAGGGCGAGTGGGCGTAAGCAGCCGCCAGCAAGCCGTGATGGCCAGCAAGACGACATGGCCAGCAAGACGACATGGCGGCCAACCCCGGAGTTGGCAATGAAACTCGATATCAGGGTCAAACGCATCTACGAGCCGCCCTCGCCTGGCGATGGGCAGCGGGTGCTCATAGACCGCCTATGGCCGCGCGGCGTCCGCAAGGAAGACGCCGCGCTGACGCTATGGCTGAAGACCATCGCGCCAAGCGATGAATTGCGCAAATGGTTCGGCCACGAGCCGACGCGCTGGATGGAATTCCAGCAGCGCTATCGCGGCGAGCTCGACCGGAACAGCGAGGCGGTCGGCCAGTTGCGTGCCCTGCTCGACAACGGCCGGGTGACGTTGCTCTACGGCGCCCAGGACGAGTTGCACAACAACGCGGTGGCTTTGGCTGATTATCTCAGCCTGAAGGGCTGAGGCAGCGCTCTGCCGACGCGGTCATCGCTAGCTCAGGCGACACGCAGTTCCGTGGCCGCATCGAAGAGGTGCACCTTGCCCGGCAGCACCGAAAGATTGATCGCGGCGCCGGCGCTGCGGCGCTCGTCACGCGGCACCACGGCGACGGCATCGTATCCGGCCACGCGCAAATGAATCTGGACATCGGCGCCGGTCGTTTCGGACAGCACGACCTCGCCCATGATCTCACCCGTATCCGAAATGCCGAGATCGTGTGGCCGGACGCCCATGATGACCTTTTGGCCTGGTGTTGCCTTGATCTGCGGCGACAGGCCGATCGACACGCCTTCGGCGACGAAGCGAGGACTGCCGCCTGCGGTCTCGACAGCGCCGGCGATGAAGTTCATCGACGGCGAGCCGATGAAATCAGCGACATATTTCGAGTTCGGGCGCTCGTAGACCTCGTCGGGCGTGCCGATCTGCATGATCCTGCCGGCGTGCATCAGCACGATCTTGTCGGCCATCGTCATCGCCTCGATCTGGTCATGGGTGACGTAGATCGTGGTTGTGCCGAGACGATTGTGGAGTTGACGGATTTCCACGCGCATATGCGTGCGCAGCTTGGCGTCGAGATTGGAGAGCGGCTCGTCGAAAAGGAAGACGGCGGCATTGCGCACCATGGCGCGGCCCATGGCGACGCGCTGGCGCTGGCCACCCGACAGTTCCTTGGGATAGCGCCCGAGATAGGGCGTGAGATTCAGGATTTCCGCCGCCCATTCGACCTTCTTCCTGATCTCCGCCTTTGGCACTTTCGCCACTTCCAGGCTGAAGCCGATATTGTCGAACACCTTCATTGTCGGATAGAGCGCGTAATTCTGGAACACCATCGCGATGTCGCGATCGCGCGGGTGAACGTCATTGACCCGCCTGTCGCCGATCAAAAGATCGCCGCTGGTCACCCGCTCGAGCCCGGCCGTCATGCGCAGGAGCGTGGTCTTGCCGCAGCCCGACGGCCCAAGAAGCACGACGAATTCGCGGTCGGCAATGCCGAAGGAGATGTCTTTCATCACCTCGACATTGCCGAAATTCTTGGCGATGTTCTTATATTCTACGGTGGCCATTCTTTGTCTCCAGACGCCCGGGTCAGGGTCGTCAGTATTTCTGCCTGGTCGGTGTGATGACGATTTCCTGCACGAGAGCGTTCTGTGGCATCAGGTAGGCGTGCAGCATGAGGTCTGCGACGTGCTCCGGGCCGATGCCGCCGCCGATCTTGAGCTTGTTGGCCTTGTAGTTGGCGAGCGTCTGCGGATCGAGGACGCCGCTCAGAACTTCGGTTTCGATCACCCCGGGCGAAAGCACGACGACGCGGACGTCATAGTCGGAAAGATAGTCGCGCAGCGATTCCGACACGGCGTGAACGAAGAATTTCGTCCCGCAGTAGACCGTATGATCCGGATAGATTTTTCGGCCGGCGATCGAACTCATCATGAACAGCGTTCCATGACGGCGCTCCATCATGCCCGACATCACGGCGTGGACCGAATTCAGCACGCCTTTGGTGTTGATGTCGATCATCTCGTCCCATTCCTCGGGCGGCTGGCGCCCTATGTCGGCGAGACGCGCTATGCCGGCATTGGCAAACAGCATGTCGACCGGTCCGTACTCGGCTTCCGCCTCCTTCACGGCGGCTGCGATCGCGGCGCGGTCGCGGACATCGACCTGCCGGGCCATGCTGTCGGGCAGGTTGAGCGCCTCCATGCGCTCCAGACGGCGGGCCATCATTAGAACAGGGTGGCCGGCGCGCGAAAACGCCTTGGCGACCGCCTCGCCGATACCAGAACTGGCTCCTGTCACTGCTACGAGCTGTTTTCCAGCCATGACTTTCCTCAATCGAAAATTGTCGATACGCCGGGCTGGCGGCCCTAGGGCAGCCAGCCCGGGGGAAGACTCAGCCCTTGGCGACGAGATCGTCGACCTGGGTTTTCAGGGCGTCGAGTGACTCCTTGGCCGAGCCCGACTGGCCGGCGAAGTATTTGCCCAGCGCAACCGGGATCATGTCGCTCGAGAGTTCTGCCCACGCCGGCAGGTCGGGCTCGGATCCCATGTAGTTGGCGATGGTGTCGCGCACGACCGGCAAGTGGCGGGTCGTGCCGGCGCCGACACGCGCATTGGCCAGCACGCGCGGATCGTCATAGACGCTGGTGCGCGTTGGCCCGGTACCGCCGCCCAGAACGGTTATCAGCGCCTGGGTATCGGCTGAGGTCGCCCACTGCATGAAAATCCAGGCGGCGTCCGGGCTCTTCGAGTATTTCGATACCGCGAGCGAAGAGCCGCCCTGGTGACCAACGCCCGGAATTTCGCCGAACCCGGTCTGCTCGACGGTGCGCAGCGTCGCGGCAGGTTTCGGCGGAACCATCGCTTCCATCAGGCCCGAGACCTTGGAGGCCTTGGGATCGTCGAAGAACGGGAAGAATTCGCCCCAGGACAGCATCGAGGCGGCGACGCCCTGGCCGACCGACTGGCCCTCGCCATCCCATGTCCAGCCGTCGACGCCGGGCGGCATCGTCGCCTTGAGCTTGTCCCAGTAGGCCATGGCGGCCAAGCCGGCGTCGTCATTGCCAGTGAACTTGCCGTCGGGGCCGAAAATCGAACCGCCATGGCCCCAAAGCCACGCCGTCCAATCGCATTCGAGGCTGTAATGGCCCGATTTCATCTGGCCGCTGGTGCCGTACATGTCCGGGCCCTTGGCGTCGGTGATCGCCGCAGATGCCTTCAGCAAATCGTCCAGCGTCGCCGGAGGCGGCAGCTTGAGCTCGTCCCAGACGTCCTTGCGGTACTGCATGATGAAGATTGGGATGTCGTAGGGCACGCCGACCATGCGGTCCTCGTACATGGCGATACCGTCGACGAGCGGCTTCAGGAAGTCGTCGATGTTGTAGTTCGGCATTGCCAAGTCGGCGTTCTTGAGCTGCTCGCGCGGGTCGAAGACGTCCTGGCTGAAGCTCGCCGCCCAGCTCTGGTCGATATAGTAGAGGTCGTAAGTGCCGAGGCTCGAGGCCACGTCGAGCGTCAGCTTCTGCAGCACCTGCTCGAGCGGCAGCACTTCTATCTCGACCTTGATGCCGGTGGCCTCCTCGAAATACTGCTTGAGCTGCGTGGCGATGGCATTCGACGGCGGCGTCGATTCGGTGGCGAGACGAAGCGTCGTTCCGGCAAAGGGCTTGCCGACATCCGAGAGCCATTTGGTGATTTCGGCGCTGGGCTTCAGTTCCTGCTCCTGAGCCGATGCCTGGCTGATGCCGTAGAACGGACGTCGCCCCAGGCCCATGCCGAGCGCGCCGGCGCCGAGGCCGAGAATGCCTGCTGCGCGAAGAAACGAGCGGCGGTCCATCTGTCCGCGAACGAAGCGGTCGGTGACAGAGGCAAGATGCGTCTTTCTGATGCTGTCTTTCATTGTCTACTCCTCCGGTTTAATTCGCGATTTTCTCAAGGCTGCGAATTCGAGCCTCCCATCTATTGTTTCAACGATCCCATCGTGAGACCGCGCACGAGGTGCTTCTGAACCAACAGAATGAAGATGAAAGCGGGAATGATGGAGGCGGCGCCAAGCGCGGCCATGTTGCCCCAGGCGGTGCCGATCGAGGTGACGAAGGTCGACGAGACGACAGGCACGGTCTTGAGCGACGTGGTGGTCAGGGTCAGCGCAAACAGGAATTCGGTCCAGCTGAAGATGAAGCAGAGCACCGCCGTGGCGGCGATGCCGCCCTTGGCCATCGGCAGCACGATCCTGCGAAAAATCATGAAGCGGCTGGCGCCATCGACGATCGCGCTCTCGTCGATCTCGGAAGGAATGTCGTCGAAGAAGCTCTTCATCAGGAGGACGGCGAGCGGCAGGTTCATCAGCGCGTGGATCAGCACCATGCCGGTATAGGTGTCGATGAGACCGAAATTCTTGTAGATGAAGAACATCGGCACCGCGACCGCGACGGGCGGCATCATGCGCGTCGACAACACCCAGCCGACGAAACTGTGCCGGCCGCGGAAGTTCATGCGCGACAGGGCATAGGCGGCAAGCGTGGCGATGGCGACAGCGAGCACGGTCGACAGCGTCGCGATGACAATCGAATCCCAGACGCGCGGCGCCATGTAGAAATTGCCGCCGCCCGGCGTCACGGTGATGCCGCCGCTGCCCAGCGAAATCCCGAACACCTTCTGGAAATTGTCGAAGGTCGGCGTGAAGGCGAACAGTTTCGGCGGCCGGTTGAAGATGTCGTTGCCGTGTTTGAACGCCACCGACGTCCAGTAGTAGATCGGAAAGAAGAAGATCGCGACCACAACCCAGGCGGCGATGGTGCGAAGCATGCGGGTCGAGAAGGAGCCGTTCATTCTACCACCTCACCTTGGCGATACGGATGAAGAGGTTGGCAATGACGAGGATGATCACCAGGGTGACGAGGCTGAGCGTGGCTCCATAGCCCCATTTTACGAAGCTGAACGTCTGCTGCCATGCATAGAGGGACAGCGAATAAGTCGACGCTCCCGGCCCGCCGGAGGTCATGACGAAGACGTAGTCGAAGACGCGGAACAGATCGATGCCGCGGACCAGCACGGCGATGGCGATCACCTTCGACATCATCGGCAAGGTGATGCGCCGGAAGATCTGGAACGATGAAGCGCCGTCGATCATCGCGGCCTCGTAAGGCTCCGGCGGCAGCGCCCTGAGACCGGCGAGGAAGATGAGCACCATGAACGGCGTCCACTGCCAGATTTCCGCGACGAGAACGCCGGCAAGCGCGGTCGACGCGGTGGCGAGGATGGGGTTGTTCGAATTGAGCAGTCCGATCGACTGCAGGAGATAGCTGATCACCCCGAACTGCGGATCCTCCATCAGCAGATACATCATGCCGACAATGGCTGGCGGAATGACGAGCGTCATCGTCAGCACGCCGCGCAGGAATCCGAAACCGAAGCCGTCGCTGTCGAGGAGCAGCGCGATCGCCATGCCGAGCACCAGCTCGAAGATCAGCGCGATGGCGAAATAGGTGAAGGTGATGACGAGCGACTGCCAGAACCGCGTGTCGTTCCACAGCTGCACCCAGTTTTCCGTTCCGACGAATTCGAGCGCCCGCCGGCGCGGGACGAACTCATGGAAGCTCAGCCAGATGTTGTAGATGAGAGGATACACGGTGAAGACAAGCAGGATCGCCACCAGCGGCAGCAGCCAGGGCAGCGGGTGATCCGAAATGACGAAACGTCTGGCTTGGGCAACCCGCACGCGTTCCTCCCGAACCGCTTCGTTTTGCGATGCACAAATGTTCATATCTTGTGCATTTGTTCAAATGCTATATCGTCGCCCTGTCTGTGGCAAGCACTTGTTGGCCGGCTACAGCGGCATTCGGATGGGTGCGCCACAAGCATCGGAGGACCCTCATGACGTCGATCGGTCTGCTGGCACGGGTTGCCCATCAGTATTTCGTGCTGGGCGAAACGCAGCAGGCCATCGCCGAGCGGCTGCAGATCAACCGCACCAAGATCCACAGGCTGCTGGCGGAGGCGAAGGAGCGCGGCATCGTCTCGATCCGCATCAATGCCGGGACGTCCCAGGCGCTCGAAATGGAAGAACAGCTCAGGCGGAAGTACCGGCTCGACATATGCAGCGTCACACCTGATGACACCGGGTCGGAACTCGGGCTCTCCGAAGTGATCGGCATCTATGCCGCGCAGACCGTCGAGACGCTGCTCAGGGACGACATGACGGTCGCCATGGCGTGGGGCCGAACCATGCGATGGCTCGCTTCCAACATCGAGCCGGTGGCGCTCAGAAACGTTACCGTCGTGCCGCTTCTCGGCTCGCTGTCGCGCCGGTCGTCGATCGACAAATACGACGCGGCCGCCGTCTTTGCCCAGCGCACCCAGGCCGAATCCTATTATCTCCCCGGACCCATCATCTGCGACAGCCGTGAAAGCCGTGAGACGATCCTGCAGCAACCGAGCGCGCGCGAGGTTATCCAGAAGGCGCTGAACGCCGACCTTGCGCTGATGAGCGTCGGCGGCACAACCAGTTCGACGCTGCGGAGCGTCGGTTACATGACCGACGAGGAATTCGACGATATCCTGAGACTGAAGCCGATCGGGAACTTTCTCGGCTATTTCTTCGACCGGGACGCCGAACTCATCGACCATCCCGTCAACGAGCGCATTGTCGGGGTCTATCCTCGCGACACGCTGAACATTCCCAAGCGCATCCTCGTTTCCGGCGGAAAGAACAAGGTCGGCATCATGACCAAGCTCTTGGAAAAGGGATTCTTCACCGGCCTCATCACCGACCAGGGGACGGGCAGTTCGCTGTGACCGGCCGGGGTTGCGGCGGCAGCCGAAGCTGCCGTGCGATGTTGCCTGGCGCATCGCGCCCGCTTGCCTAAGCCGTCCCTGGTTCGGTTCCATCGCCTGCAGAACATCCTTTTTTTTGCGTCTATTGCAGTCCGCATTTTTCGCGCCCGCCGATCAGCCCAATCCCGACCTCCGGTTCGCCAGGATCATATCGGCAATCTCGACGAAGCCGCGGCCACCCCGCGACCTGGCGACGAAAGCGGGTTCGGCGTCGATCTGTCCCTGGAAATCCACCACATTCGCGACCCCGAACGCGTTCGGAAAGAACCCGAACATCGGGGCGTCGTTCGGGCTGTCTCCAACGAAAGCATAGGCCTGCCTTTCAGCAACGAGATCGGTTCCCAGCCTCTCGCTTGCAAAGCGGCGCGTCATCGCCAGCTTGTCGTATCGGCCAAACCAGCCGTTCACATGGATCGACGAAATCTTGGCGACAGCGCCGGCCTCCTCGAAAATCTGCTTGATGCGCCTGGCATCGGACAGCGGCAGCGCCGGAACATCCTCGCAAAAGTCGATGGCCAGGTCGGCTTCGCGATATTGCTGGTCGGCGGATACTGCCGAACCCGGCACCTCCTGGACAATGCGCTTTTCCAGTTCGGTGAGCCTGCGCCTGTTTTCCCGGCGTTCGTCAGCGCTTGCCGCGAAAACCCGGATCATCTTTCGCGTTGCCTGATCATAAGCGAAGTAAAAAGCGCCATTTTCGCCTACCACGCCGGTGACCGGCCAGAACCGGGCAATCATGTCGCACCAGCCTGCCGGTCTCCCGGTAATGGGAGCAACGACAAGGCCCGCCTCGTGCAAGCGTTCGAGCGCACGGTAGGCGTCGGCCGGAAGACGACCCTCAGTGGTCAAGGTGTCGTCGATATCGCAGAAGACGCCGCGAATGCGCGATGCAGTTTCGGGTCCGAATTCGGCGAGGTCGCGCATCCGGTCAGGCTTCCCCACGCGCAAAATCCTCCAGCATTCCTGCATCCGCAGCAATGTCGAGGAACGAGAAGCGATTGCGCATCTCCCGGCAATGAACGACGGCTTCGCGATAGAAATCGGCCGGCGTGCCCAATTCGCCCGCTGAAATCGGCCCGCCGGTCGATTTCAGCAGGCGCTGCATCTCGTCGACAGGCACCATGAATTGCTTGAGCTCCTGCCTGAGTGTCGGCCAGAGCTCCTGCAACCGCTCGTTGAATGCCGCGGCGGAAGTCTCGTCGAAGGCCTTCTTCTTCAGTTCGTCGAGACATTGTGCGGCGACAGCCGGGCCCATGCGACGGATCATGTCGTCAGGATCGATCTTCGTCGCCTTCACCAACGGCGGCTTGTCGCTTGCAAGCATTGCCTGCTGCAATCGCGCCATGGTGAGCGAAGCGACGCCGACCTGGGTGCCGTGCAGCGTGCCGGGGTGACGCTCGCCGGCGAAACAGTCGATGTAGTGCGATATCTGATGCTCGCCCATGGAACCGTGATTGGAGACGCCGGTGAAGGAAATTCCGAGACCGCAGAGCGTCAGCACGCGATAGAGGTAGCCATTGGCCTCGATGTCGTGTTCGGCAAGCTTTGCCGCACGCTGGTTGAGCGCCGCCTCATCCTTTTCCTGGATGAGAAACGGGACCTGATGGTAGGCCGTGCCAAGCAGGCGGTGCGACATCCACCAGTCGATCTGGGCGACCGAGCGGCAAAGGCAGTCACCGAACCCCGCTGCCGACAGATAGGTCGGGGCGGCAGCGGAGACGCCAAGATCGACGAAAAAGCCTGATGGGGCGTGGGAAGGCAGCGATACCTTCAGGCCGCTTTCAAGTGTGATGGACGCAGTCGTCGATGTGTAGCCGTTCATCGAACCGGCCGTCCCGAACACGCAATAGCGCCGTCCATTCCTTCCGGTGACGAACTTGCAGAGATCGTTGATCGTCCCAGAACCGACCGCGACCACAGCGTCTGCATCGGCGAGTTTGACGGCCAGGCTTTCGACATTGGCCATGTCGGCATGTGGGTGATCCAGGATCACCACATCGACGGGGCCGAGCGTCTTCAGTTCGCGCGCAACGCGTTCGCCAAGCGCCTCATAGGTGGCGGCATCCGCAACGACCGTGAACCGCTCACCCAGATCGAGTTCCGAAACCAGATCGGCCGCCCGCCCGTCGAGGCTTTCTTCGATGACAATCCGGTCATACGGCACCACGGCCTTTTCACCGGTCTCCGGGTTGGTCCAGCGCCCG
This sequence comes from Mesorhizobium sp. L48C026A00, assembly GCF_000502375.1. NCBI lineage: Bacteria > Pseudomonadati > Pseudomonadota > Alphaproteobacteria > Hyphomicrobiales > Phyllobacteriaceae > Mesorhizobium > Mesorhizobium sp. L48C026A00. The sequence goes on from NZ_AYWU01000008.1 coordinate 116,122, forward strand.
TCCAGAATGTCGTCGATTAATGCCGTCCAAGATCCGGCTGCCGGATTGGTCATGACGTCCTCATGCTGGCGACCCTGTAATCGAGGCGCAGGAGCGTTGGCGTTGTCGAACAATAGTCACCTATCACTGTCTTTTGTCAAGCATTTGCCCGCGACGCTTGACTTCGTTCTGCAAACCTGCGGAAAAAGGGACATGAATGCCAACGCCGACATCGACGTGGTCCGACCATCTGGGCTCTCGGCACTGCCGCCCGAATTCGACAGCGCGGTGGCGTGGGCTGCCTGGCTCTACTATGTCGACCAGCTCAACCAGAGCGACGTCGCCAAGGTCATGAACGTCTCCAGGGCGAGCGTGGTGCACTATCTGCAGGAGGCGCGCGAAAGCGGACTTGTCGCCGTGCAGGTCGACCACGACGCTTTTGCCCGCACCTTGACCTCGCGGCGTCTCATGGAAAAATACGGGCTTCGCGGCGCGGCGGTCATCCCCGACCTCGATCCCAACGATGCCGACCGCCGCATCGGCGAAGCGGCAGGACGGTTGCTGGCGTCGATGGTCGATCCGGGTGACACGATCGGCGTTGCCTGGGGAAAAACGGTGCTCGCTGCCGCCCGCTCGATCCCACGACTACGGCATGATCGGAACCTCACCGTCGTCCAGCTCTCGGGAAGCTCGATCGGGACCAGCGATTTCTCGCCGGAATTCTGCACCTCGCTGATGGCCAATCGGCTCGGCGCCCGCTGCATCAACCTGCTTGCCCCGGCGATCGTCTCCACCGACGAACTGCACGATGAACTCATGCAGGAGCCGATGCTCGTCAACCAGTTCCGCATGATCCGTGCCGCCGGCAAGGTCATCTTCGGGATCGGCGATATCGGGCCGGAGAGCACCTATGCCCGAGCCGGGATATCGGATGCCGACGCACTTGCCGGCATGATCGAGCAGGGCGCGCTCGGGGTCATCATCGGGCGGTTCATCGACGCTCAGGGAACTGCTTTTGCAACGCCGCTCGACGGACGCACCGTCGGCATCACACTCGACGAACTGAAAGCGGTGCCAGTCCGCATCTGCGCCGCCGGTGGCGCCCGCAAGATGGCGGCGATCAGGGCCGGGCTCGGCGGCGGATATGCGACACATTTTGTCACCGACATGGCCACCGCGAACAGTCTCTTGGAATAACCGGTAACCAGCACCGGTGGAAGTCATCGTCTCGGGAGGACAATCATGGGCAGCAGCGACGGACCGCTTGTCGTCGGCCTCGACAGTTCCACGCAATCCTGCAAGGCGATTGCCTGGAGCAGCGACGGACGAGCCGTGGCGGAAGGCCGGGCGCCGCTCGAGCTGATGAAGCCGAGGCCGGACTATGTCGAGCAGGAGGTCACCGACTGGTGGCGGGCCGCAACAGCGGCGCTGCGACAGCTTGTCGACGCGGTCGACGCGACACGCATCGCCGGGATCGCGATCTCCAACCAGCGCGAGACCGTTGCCCTCATCGACGGCGCCGGCGCGCCGATCGGACCCGCCAGCCTGTGGCTCGATGAACGCGCCGCCGGGCTGGTCGACCGTTTCGCGGCGGAGATCGGCCGTGAGCGACTGCACCAGATCACCGGTAAGCCGATCGACGTGACGCCGGTCGTCTATCGCCTGAAATGGCTGCGCGAGAACGAGCCGGAACGGTTGGACCAGGCGAACAAAATCCTCGACGTGCATGGCTATCTGACGCTGAGACTGACGGGAACGCCAAGCGCGAGCTGGACCAGCGCCGATCCGTTCGGTCTCTTCGACATCTCGCGCAAGGCATGGTCGCAGCCGATCCTCGATCATCTCGGCATCAAGCCGTCGCAACTTCCCAATGCGGTGCGGTCCGGCACGCGAGTCGGGACCGTTCATGCCGCAGCCGCCGCCGCAACCGGCCTTTCGGAAGGAACGCCGGTGATTGCCGCCGGCGGCGATGGGCAATGCGCCGGGCTCGGCGTCAATGCCATGCGCGACGGCGTCGTCTATCTCAATCTCGGAACCGCGATCATCGCGGGAATCTGGTCGCCAGAACCGGTGGTCGGCGCCTTCTGGCGCACCATGACCTCGCCAACCGGCGATGGCTATTTCCTCGAGGCCGTGCAGCGGGCGGGTGTCTATTTCGTCAACTGGTTCGTCGACATGTTTGCCGGCGGGCGCTCCGATCCGGCGATCTTCGACCGCCTCGAAAGGGAAGCGGCGGCCGTGCCGATCGGCGCGGACGGACTTCTCGCCGGCACCACCTTGGTCGGCTGCATGGACCCGCACTGGGATCCGAGCGCACGCGCCAGCTTCATCGGCATGCACCCCTCGCACACGCTCGGTCATTTTTATCGTGCAGGGCTCGAGGCAATGACGCTGCAAACCGCCCGGGCTCTCGAAGAGATGCGCAGCCATGGTCTTTCGCCGGCGCAAATGGTGGCGATCGGCGGCGGCGCCAACAGCAGGCTTTGGACAAAGATGATTGCGGACGCGACCGGGATCGCGATCCATAAGGGTCACAATGCCGAAGCCTCCTCGCTCGGCGCAGCGATCAGCGCGGCGGTCGGCATCGGATGGTTCGAAAGTTTTGCTGAGGCTGCGGATGCGATGACGAGCATTGCCGAGACAATCGAGCCCGACCCCAGCTGCCGCGCAGCGTGGGACGCGCTCTCGGCCAGGCAGGCCAAGGTCTTTTCCGCGACCCAATTCGCCTGGCGAACTGGAGCGTGAAAAGCGTCCGTCCGGCTACTTCAACCCACCTACCGCCTGCTGATAGACATCAGGCTTGAAGCCGACGAGGATACGATCGCCGAGATCGAGGACCGGCCGCTTGATCATCGTCGGTTTGGCCAGCATCAGCGCCTTGGCCTTCCTCTCGTCGAGGCTCAGCCTGTCCGTGTCCGACAGTTCGCGAAACGTCGTGCTCGACTTGTTGAGCAGGGTTTCCCAGCCGACCTTGCTGGACCAGCCGTCGAGCCTATCCGCCTCCAGCCCCTCGACCCTGTAGTCGTGAAAACGATAGGCGACATCGTGGCTTTCCAGCCAGATGCGCGCCTTTTTGATCGTGTCGCAATTGGTGATGCCGTACATGGTGATCGTCAATATTTTGGCCCTCGGGCTGGTCGCTCATCGAATCAGCCGCACCCTAAACCACCGTTCAAGCATTGCCAGCCCCGCAGGCATGTGACGCGAGGAGACGACATGACCGTGGCAACAAACCTGCACTCCACCAGCCAGCAGTCGATCGACCGTGTCTTCCGGGCGCTTGCCAATCCAACGCGGCCGCCGAGCTGTCGAGCGACTGAACAGAAGCCCCGCCTCGGTCAGCGAGCCAGCTCAGCCGTTCGATATGGCCTGCCCTCCTTGGTCGAGCATCTCAGGGTTCTGGAAATCCGGTTTCAGCCTCAATAATAGAAGCGCTCTTCGGCAATTTTGCCGTTCTTGACCGTGTACAGACCAACCTCATCCATGCTGACACGCTCGCCTGTAGCCTTGGGCGTTATGTCAAACTTGAAGCGCACTGCGAACTGGTCGCCGTTGACATATGGGCCCTCGACCGAGCCGTCATGAACTTCGTTGTTCTCCTCCCACCACTGGCCCTTCTGCTTCACGGCCTCCTTGCCATTGCAGACCGCCATCGGCCCTTCCATTGCTTCGTAGCTGACGATGTCGTCGGCATTGTACTTTTCAGCCGCAACATCGTTCTGACCTTGCTTGAGCAGATCTGTGAAATCCTTGGCAATTTCCGCGGTGGTCATATGATCCTTCTGTTCAGGCTAATTCCAAGTAGAGCGCTTGCTGGCCTGCAATTGTCGCCCGCTTTTGATGCAACGAAGGCGTGAAACAAAACAGGAACAAACTGGAGCGTCAAGTGGAGATCGAGTCGGCCGGGTAAGGCCGGTGCTCGTATGTAATGGGCTTTTGCATTACGTTTGCTGCCAATCAGGAGATTCTGCCATGACGACACTGACCGTAACGGCACGGGGGCAGGTCACTTTTCGGAAAGAAGTGCTTCAACACCTCGGCATCAAGCCAGGAGATAAAATCGAACTGGATTTGCTGCCGTATGGCCGCGCAGAGCTAAAGGCATCGCGGCCGATGGGATCGTTTCGGGACCTTCATGGCTTCCTGAAAGGCAAGACGAATGGCCAAGCCCTCACTATTGAGGAAATCAATGAGGCAATTGCCGAGGCTGGTGCCGCCACCGGGACGGGCAAGGAATGAAGATCACGGCTGGATACGAATGTTCCGCTCCGCGCCTATGTGGCTGACGACGCCAAGCAGGCGAGTGCCGCTGTCGAGTTGCTGGCAAGTGCTGAAATCGTGGCTGTAAGCTTACAGTCCCTTTGTGAATTCACGTGGGTCTTGGCGCGCCAATCCAAGACTGCCTGTGAAGACATTTCCGCCGCGATCCGTGCCCTGCTGAACACGGAAAATGTCGTGGTCAATCGACCCGCAGTTGAAGCTGGCCTATCGGTCCCTGATGCTGGCGGTGATTTTGCTGATGGTGTGATTGCCTATGATGGTAGCTGGCTAGGCGGGGAAGTCTTCGTTTCCTTTGACAAAAAGGCTGTGAAGCTTCTTTCTTCACAAGGGCGTTCGCCCACCTCCTCAAGGCGAGCGCCTGATAAAAATGTCTCATACCAGATAGCAGCCGCGCTCGATGGCGAGGCGGCGCACCAGCGCCAGCACGCTGTCGATGGTCGGCGTCGGCTGGCCGGTCAGCCGGCCGAGTTCCTGGACCGCCGTCACCAGCGCGTCGATCTCCATCGGCCGGCCACGCTCCAGATCCTGCAGCATCGAGGTCTTGTGCTCGCCAACGTCGCCGGCACCCTTGATGCGGCGGTCGACCGAGATCGGGAAACGAACGCCGAGGCTTTCGCCGATCGCCTGCGCCTCCAGCATCATGGTGCGGGCAAGCGCGCGGGTGGCCTCGTCGGCAGCGATTGCCGCAAGCGTGCTGCCGGTCAGCGCGGAAATCGGGTTGAAGGAGAGATTGCCCCACAGCTTCACCCAGATCTCGCTGCGGATGTCGTCGCGAACCGGCGTCTGCAGCCCCGCCGCAACCATCTCCTCGGCAAGCCGCGTGACACGCTCGCTCTTCTCGCCCGAGGGCTCGCCGAGCGAGAACCGCTTTCCCTCGATATGGCGAACCAGGCCGGGCGCATCCACCTCGGCCGCGGGATAGACGACCGAGCCGATGACGCGATCCGGCCCAAGCCGGTCCCAGATCACCCCGCCGGGATCCACCGCTTGCAACCGCGTGCCTTCGAGCGGCCCGCCGATCCTGTGGAAATACCACCACGGCACGCCATTCTGCATGGTGACGACGGCCGTTCCCTCGCCCAGCAGCGGCGCGATCTGGTCGAGCGCTGGTGCGACCGAATGGGCCTTGAGCGCCAGCACGACATAGTCCTGGACGCCTAGCTCCTGCGCCTGCGCGGCGGCCCTGACCGAGGCGACGGCTTCATGACCGTCTTCGATCAGGCGAAGACCGGCCGTCCTGATCGCGTCGAGATGCGCGCCGCGCGCCACGATCGACAGATCGACGCGGCCGGCCATGGCAAGCTTGGCCGCGAGATAGCCGCCGATCGCGCCAGCGCCAAAAATGCTGATCCGCATTATCCCAGCCCAGGTTTGGCAAGACCGAGTTTGGTCGCGAGGCCGATGCGCTGCAGCTTTCCGGTCGCGCCCTTCGGGATTTCGTCCAGGATCAGGACAGTGCGCGGCACCTTGAAGTCGGCAAGCCGTGTCGCGGCAAAGCTGCGGATGTCGCCTTCTGTGGCGGCCATGCCCTCGCGCAGCACGATCGCAGCCGCGACCTCCTCGCCGAGCTTGTCGTGCGGCGTGGCGAAGGTGACGACCTGCGCCACCGCCGGATGGTCCATCAGCACGTCGTCGACCTCGAGCGGCGAGATCTTCTCGCCGCCGCGGTTGATGATCTCCTTGAGCCGGCCGGTGACGCGCAGATAGAAGTCGTCATCGAGCACGCCCTGGTCGCCGGTATGAAACCAGCCATGCGCAAAAGCCGTGGCATTGGCGTCCGGATTGTTCTCGTAGCCCGCGGTGACATTAGGCCCGCGAATGACGATCTCGCCGGTGTCACCGGGCTGCAGCAATCGCCCGTCCGGCGCCATCACCGCCACCTCCGGTCCGGCGGCGGCGCCGACGCTGCCCGGCTTGCGCAAGCCAGGCGGCAGCCGGTTCGAAGCCATCTGGTGCGCGGCCTCGGTCATGCCGTAGGATTCGATCACCGGGCAGCCGAAGGTCGTCTCAAGCTCGGCCATCACTTGCGGCGGCAGCGATGCCGAGGACGAGCGGATGAAGCGTAAGGGCGCCACCGCCAATGCCTCGGCATTGCGCGTTGCGCGCGGCAGTATCGCCTGATGCATGGTCGGCACGGCCGTGTACCAGCTCGGCCGCGCCTCGCCCAGCCAATGGAAGAAGCGCAGCGCGTTGAAACCCGGCGTGCAGAAGACGCTGCCGCCGGCGGCGAGCGAGGACAGCACCGCCGCGATCAGCCCATGAATGTGGAACAGCGGCATGATGTTGAGGCAGCGATCACCGGCCGTCAGGCCGAGCGTCGCGCCGATATGGGCGGCCGAGGCGGCGAGATTGGCGTGGCTGAGCGGCACCAGCTTGGGCCGTGACGTGGTGCCGGACGTGTGCAGCAACAGCGCGATGTCGCCGTCTTCAGCCAGGTCGGGCGAAACAGACGGGCCAACCGGTTTGCCCTTGATCTCAAAACTGCCGGCTGGTGCGTCACGCAGTGCCGTGAGCCTGAGCACCGCTATGCCGAGGCGCTCGGCCACGGTCACCGCCGGGCCGCTTTCGTCTTCGGCGACGAGGATCGCCTTGGCGCCGATGTCGGTCAGATAGAAATCGAGCTCGTCGGCCCGGTAGGCCGGATTGAGCGGCGCCGTCGACGCCGCCGCCGCCACTGCGACAAAGGCCGTCGCCATCTCCGGCCCGTTCGGCAGCACGATGGCCACCCGGTCGCCACGGCCGAGGCCCAGTGCATGCAATTGCGCTGCCGTCTCGGAGATCAGGCGGCGCAGTCCGCCATGCGCGAGCGTGATCCTGTCGGGTGCCGAAATCGCCGGCGCATCGTCGGCTCCGGCGGCAAGCCGCTCAATGATCGAGGCCGCTTCAGACAACGCGAACCTCTAGGTCGCCGACGCCATCGATATGACCGCGAAGAACATCACCGCGCACGACCGCGCCGACGCCCGCCGGCGTGCCGGAAAGAATGATGTCCCCCGGCATCAGCGTGAAGAGCCCTGAGAGATAGCTGATCATTTCCGGAACCTTCCAAATCATCTGGTTGAGGTCGCCGGTCTGCTTTCGCTGACCATTGACGTCCAGCCAGATCGCGCCCTGGCTGGGATGGCCGGTCGAGCTTGCCGGAACCAATGGCGTGCATGGCGCCGATGCCTCGAAGGCCTTGCCGACCTCCCATGGACGGCCCATGTCCTTCGCCTTCCCTTGCAGGTCGCGCCGCGTCATATCGAGACCTACGCCATAACCGAACACGCAGTCCAGAGCCTTTTCGACCGGGATGTCGGTACCGCCGCTCTTCAGCGCCACGACCATTTCGATCTCGTGATGAACATCGTTAGAGGCCGGAGGGTACGGAAATTCTCCTGTCGTATCGAGGTTGTCGGGGTTCTTCTGGAAGAAGAATGGCGGCTCCTTGTCGGGGTCGTGTCCCATCTCGACGGCATGCGCGGCATAGTTCCGCCCGACGCAATAGACCCGGTGCACCGGAAACAACTTGTCGGTTCCCGCCACCGGGATGCTCGGGATTGCGGTCGGTTCGATGACGTAGCTTGAAGTCGTGCCGTGCATGTTCACTGTCTTGCTCCTGCGTAGTATTCGACTTTGGCTTCGGCCCGTTCGATCAGTTCGGCGATCAGCAGGGCGAAGGCAAAAAGGATGATGGTCAAGGCCCAGAATTCGGCCATGCGGAAATTTCGCGAGAAGGTTTCGAACAGCGCACCGTAGCCGACGATGGCGACGAGCAACTGGCCGATGACGACGCCCTTGACGCCGCGGATGAGGCCGAGGCGAATGCCGGCAAGGATTTCCGGAAGGGCCGCCCACAGGATGATCTTGCTATAGAGCGCCGGGCGCGAGGCGCCATAGGAACGCGCCATCTCGATCAGCGACGGCGAGATATGGCGGACCCCGGCGCGGGTGTCGAGAACGATGATCCAGATCGCAAACAGGAACACCGCCGCAACGATCGTCTTCTCGCCGAAGCCGAACAGGATCATCAGCACCGGGACGATCGCCGAGAGCGGTGCGCTTGAAAAGATGTTGACCCACATGCCGAGCAGGTCGTCGGCGATCTTGACGCGTCCCATCAGGATACCCAATGGCACGCCGACAACGATCGACAGGGCCATGCCCGTCGCGAAGGCGCGAAGGGTCGTGCCTGTCGCGCTCTGCCAGGACGGCGTCTGCACCAGGCTGACCGCTGCAACAAGCACGTCGCTAAACGGCGGCAGCAGAAAGACAAGGTCGAGCCGGCCGACGATTTCCCATACGACGCACCAGACCAGCAGGGACGCCATCATTGGCACACGGTAGCCAAACAAGGTCACGGCCGCTCACTCCACATACTGCTTCAGCCCCTGCCAGATCTCCTCGACAGTATCGAGATAGTGCCTGTCGCGATGGATGCGCTCGGGGTCGCCGGAGCGATCGATTTCCGGTTCGATGATCTGCGAAACCCGGCCGGGTCTCGGCGACAGCAAGACGATGCGGTCGGAGATGTAGACCGCTTCCTCGATCGAGTGCGTCACGAAGATGAAGGTCTTGTTCTGGTTGGTGCGCAGCCGGATCAGGTCTTCCTGGAATTTCCGCCGGTTCTGCTCGTCGACCGCCGAAAACGGTTCATCGAGCAGCAGGACGTCGGCATCGACCGACAATGCGCGCGCCAGGCCGACGCGCTGGCGCATGCCGCCCGACAGCTGATGCGGATATTTGTCCTCGAATCCGGCGAGCCCCACCTCGGCGATGTAGCGTCGGGCGATCGCTTCGCGCTCGGCCTTGTTGGTGCCGCGCAATTCAAGTCCGAAGGCCACATTGCGCATCACGGTCGCCCACGGCATCAGCGCAAAATCCTGGAACACGAAAGCGCGTTCGGGGCCGGGTGCGGTGACGTGCTTGCCGTTGATCGCGACGGTGCCGCCATCGGCCCGTATAAGCCCCGCTATGATCTTCAGCAGCGTCGTCTTTCCGCAGCCGCTGGGTCCGAGAAGGCTGGTCAGCTTGCCCCTGGGAAAGTCGAGGTCGATGCCGCGCAGCGCCTCGACATTGCCGTAGGTCTTGGAGATTCCCCTCACTTCCACGATTGAATCGATCGGTGCGGGAACCGGCGACGGTCCATTTCGCAATGCGGTCGCGCCCATCTTAAGCACCTCTGCTCTCGGGCCTGAAAACGCGGACTTCCACCCACTGCAGAAAGACGAGCGTCAGGGTGGAAAGCGCAATGATCGAGGCGATTGTTGCGTACATCTCGGCGTAGTCTGCGCGCGAGCGGTGAAAGGTGATGAGGTCGCCGATGCCGGTCGGGGTAATCAGCAGTTCGGCGAGCACCACGCCGACGAAGCCGGCAGCGACGCCGAGGCGCAAGCCGGCAAAAATCACCGGGCTGGCGTCCGGAAGGATGATCTTGGCGACGGTCTGCCAGCGGGTGCCGAGGAAGGATCGGCACATGACCAGCAACGACTCGTTGACGTTGCGCACGGCCTTGTAGGTGTTGAGCACGATGACCGGCAGCGCCAGTATCATGACGGCGAGCGTCTTGGCGGTCATGCCTATTCCGTAGACAAAGGTGACCATCGGAATGAAGGCGGCGACCGGTGCTGCCTGAAGCACGATGAACACGGGGATCACCAGCCATTCGCCGGTGCGCCACAGGCCACAGATCGTGCCGAGGCCGACACCCAGGAACGCCGACAGGACAACGCCAAGCACCAGCGGCTGCAGCGTCGAAAGATAGGCGGTTGCCAGGCTGCCGTCGGCGAGCAGTCCGAAGAACGCGACGACCGTATCGGAAAAAGTCGGGAAGGCGAAGCTGACCGGAATGCGCCCAGCCACCTCCCAAATTCCTGCGAACAGGGCGATCGACACCAGCCTGAGCAGGACCGGCTGGTCCCACGATGCGCCCGTTGCGCTGCGATTGGAAAGAGGAGCGAGGCCGGCAGCCTCGCCGTCGGTTCTGATGCTTACGGCCATTCGGCAGGCCGCCTATTTCTTGCCGAGCTTGGCGACGGCGCGGTCGATTGCGGAGACATCCCAGAAGTCCTCGACCTTGAGGCTGGCGGGATCGCCTTCGATCTGGCCGGCAAGGCTGAAGAAGGCAAAGTCGTCCTTGGCCGCATCGGCTCCGCCGCCGTTCAGCGCAAGACTGCCGGCTTCCGCGGTTTCCTTGTAGTATTCGGTGATTTCGCTGTCGGCTTCAGCGCCGAGATCCGGCAGCAGTTTATATTTGTTGCGAAGCTCGACGGCGACCGCGGGGTTCGCGGTGATCTCGCGCGCGGTCTTCATCAGTTCCTCGACCAGGATGTCGACGTCGGCGGCGTTGTTCTTCAGATAGCCCGCGGTCGCGAAAAGCGCTTCGTCAGAGGCGCCGAGATCCTCGACCGGCAGAACGATGAACTTGCCGGGGGCTTCGGCCTCGAGCGCACGCCGGTTGGCGGCATCGACGATCGACGCCTTGATGGTCCCTTGGAGCAGCGCATTGCGGCGAACCTCGGAACCCGGGACATAGCTGATGTTGCCGAGCTTGATGCTGTGGTTTTTCGCCATCAGCAGCATGACCGCCTCGGTACCGGAGCCGCGCGCCTGGACGGCGACCTCCTGCCCGTCGAGATCCTTCCATTCCTTGTAGAATTCGCTGTTGACGACGGGAAAGAAGCGCAGCGTCGATATCTGCGCGAAAATGCGGATCGGCACGCCCACCTTCTGGATCAAGGTATAGGGCGCGCCGATGCCGACATCGGCCTGGCCGCCGACAATGGCTTGGGCAGCCAGATCCTCGTCATTGAGAACAATGAGCTCGACATTCACGCCGCGTTCCTTGGCGCGCTCTATCGCGGCGAGCGTCTGGATGGATTCGATGCCCGGAAGGTCGCCGAATGCGATGCGCATGTCGCCCGCATTTGCGGCCGACAAGGGCGCTGCACATGCCAGGACCGCGGCGAAAGCGGTGGCAAGGATGGTACGTCTGGACACGCCGGCCATTGTCATTCCTCCCGTTTTTTGTAACAATTTCCTTGATTGGTTAAGACTATGGGACGGATTGGTCAAGGAGAAACTGCACCGTATCGAACGGGTGTGCCCAGAAAACTCGGCAGTTGACGGTTTGAGCTAATCGTTTTAACACCGACAAGGGAAATCATATGCGGATTGGTTAAATTGATGGACGATCCCGGTAATGGCGGCCACGCCGCCCTGGTTCAGCTGCAGGCCTATCTTGCCCAGATGGATCATGCCGGTGAGACGCGGCTGCCTGCCGAGCGGGAACTGTCGGAGAGTCTCGGCGTATCGCGCGGCGATCTGCGCAAGGCGCTGGCGGTGCTCGAGAAGGACGGCCGCATCTGGCGTCACGTCGGCAGGGGCACGTTCGTCGGCAGCGGGCCGGTCGAGGAGACGATCGGCATTTCGGAAATCGCCGGGCGCACCAATCCGGCCGATGTGATGCGCGCGCGCCTCATCCTTGAGCCCGAAATTGCGCGCGAAGCGGCGCTGCACGCCACGCTTTCGGATATCGCCGCGATGCGGCAATCGCTGGTGCAGACGCGGGAGGCCGTCACGTGGCGGCAATATGAGAATGTCGACAATCTGCTCCACCGGCAGATTGCGCAGGCGAGCCGCAACAATGTGCTGCTCGGCCTGTTCGACGTGCTGAACGCCGTGCGCCGCACCGTGGTCTGGGGACGTCTCCGTTCAGAAGGCGCCCGCCCTCCGGCAGACCATCACAGCTTCGCCGACCATGAACGGATCGTCGAGGCGATCGCCGAGCGTGACCTCGGCGGCGCGGCGGCAGCGATGCGCCTGCATCTCCAGCAGGTCGAGCGGCGCCTGATCCCTGTCCGCGAAGCCGCCGAATAGCTCAGATGACCCGCTACAGCGACCTTCTTGGATGCGCGGCGCTGTTCGGGTTAAGCCCTAAGCGCCGTAGCCGATGATGCCCTTGATCTCGAGGAAATCGTGGATCGCCCAATCGGCATATTCGCGGCCGTTGCCGGATTGCTTGTAGCCGCCGAACGGCGCGAAGGTGTCCCACTCCGGATAGTTGATCGAGACCTGCCCGGCGCGCAGCCGGCCGGCGACTTTTCGCGCGTGGTCGATATCCCCTGATTGCACGTAGGCGGCGAGGCCATAGACGGTGTCGTTGGCGATTTTCACCGCGTCATCGTCGTCATCATAGGAGATGACCGAAAGCACCGGCCCAAAAATTTCTTCCCGCTCGATGGTCATGCCCGGCGTGACGTGGCCGAAGACGGTCGGCCGCACGTAATAACCGCGATTAAGATGCTCCGGCCGGCCGGGACCGCCGGCGACCAGCGTTGCACCCTCGGCGATGCCGGCCTCGATCAGCCGCTGGATCTTGTCGAACTGGATGTTGCTGACCACCGGCCCGAGCCTGGTGTCTTCCGAGCGCGGATCGCCGACCTTGTGCGCCTCGGCCGCCTTCTTGGCGATCAGCAGCGCCTCATCGTGGCGGGCGGCCGGCACCAGCATGCGCGTCGGCGCATCGCAGGACTGGCCGCTATTGCCGAAACACGCGTTGACGCCCTTGCGCACGGCCTTCTCGAAGTCGGCATCGGCAAGCACGATGTTGGGCGATTTGCCGCCGAGTTCCTGCGCTACGCGCTTGACCGTCTCGGCAGCCGTCTTGGCGACGATGATGCCGGCCCGGGTCGAGCCGGTGAAGGAAACCATGTCGACATCGGGATGTCCGGCCATGACCTGTCCGACATCCGGACCGGTGCCGTTGACCATGTTGTAGACCCCCTTCGGCGTGCCGGCCGCTTCCATCACTTCCGAAAAGACGATGCCGCTGATCGGCGCGATCTCGGAAGGCTTCAGCACGACCGTGCAGCCGGCGGCGATCGCCGGCGCCACCTTGCAGACGATCTGGTTAAGCGGCCAGTTCCATGGCGTGATCAGCGCGCAAACGCCGATCGGCTCCTTGACCACCATGGTGGTGCCGCGCTTCTCGCTGAATTCGTAATCCTCCAGCGCATGAATAGTGGCTTCCATATGTGCCCTGCCCGCCCAGGCCTGCGCCTGGCGCGCCCAGGTGATCGGCGCGCCCATCTCCTGGCTGACAGCCTGGGCGATGTCCTCGTAGCGCTCGTTGTAGACTTCGAGGATGCGCTTCAGCAGCTTCAGGCGCTCGGCCTTGCTGGTTTGCGAAAAGGCCGGAAAGGCCCCCTTCGCCGCCGCCACGGCGCGGTCCACATCGGCCTTCGAGCCGACGGAGATTTTGGTGTAGGCCTCTTCGGTGGACGGATCGATCACATCCAGCGTCGCCGGCACCACGGGCGCGACCCATTTCCGTCGATAAAGAAGTTCAGGTGATTGCTCATGGGTAGTGCCTCCGGTTTTCTGGAAGGATAGGGTTAGATGGGCAGCATAGGGCAGTTAGCGCCGCGGCGCAGGCTGATATGCGCTACGTCGCCGACGCTGAATTGAAAACCTTCCGCCCGGCGTGGCGCATCGATCACCACTGGTATCCCCTGCCCCAATTCGGCGTGCAGGCGCAAGGTGCGGCCGTGAAAGACGATGCTGCTCACCCGCACCGGCGCGGTGCCGGTCGCTGCTTCGGTCGCCGCCAAAAGATCCTCCGGACGCACTCCGATGGTTCGCACCGCGCCTTCTCCCGGGACTTCGCCGGTTTCCGAAGTGGCTTCGAGCGGCAGGGCGCCGGCGGCGAAACGCAACCGATCGCCGTCACGGCCGACAAAGCGCGACTGCAGCAGGTTCATCGTGCCGATGAAACTGGCGACGAATTTGGTGGCGGGCCGGTCGTAGAGCGTGGCCGGCGGCGCAATCTGCTCGATGCGGCCCTTGTTCATGACGACGATACGGTCGGAGATCGACAGCGCCTCGGTCTGGTCGTGGGTGACCATGACGAAAGTGGTGCCGAGCCGCGACTGCAGCCGCTTCAATTCGACCTGCATCTGTTCGCGCAGATGCGCATCGAGCGCCGACAGCGGCTCGTCGAGCAGCAGCATACGTGGTTCGCAGACAATCGCACGGGCAAGCGCGACGCGCTGACGCTGGCCGCCAGACAATTCGGACACGCGGGCGCCGAGCTTCTCGGCAAGGCCAACCATGTCGAGCGCTTCGCCGACGCGCTTTGCCTGTTCTGCCCCGGAAAGCTTGCGCAGCGACAGGCCGAAGCCGACGTTTTCGGCGACGTCCATGTGCGGAAACAGCGCATAGTCCTGGAACACGGTGTTGACGGGACGGTCGAACGGCCGCAGCGAAGTAATGTCACGGCTGTCGAGCAGCACCCGTCCGCTCGACGGGCTTTCGAATCCTGCGATCACCCGCAGGCTAGTGGTCTTGCCGCAGCCAGATGGGCCGAGCAAGGTCAGGAACTCGCCGCGGGCAATGTTGAGATCGACGGCGTCGAGTCCGACAATGCCGCCGGGGAAAATCTTCGACACCGCCTCCAGCCGGACGAGAGGATCAGGCGCCATCGCGAACCTCGGACGGCTTGGTCGTGTTGACCCAGAGGATCTGGCAGCGCTCGGCGCCCGGATTGCGGAAGGCATGCAGCAAGGTGCTCTTGAAGGCGAAGCTGTCGCCGGTCTTCAGCCCGTAGGTGGTTGAATCGATCACGAGTTCGACCTCGCCCGACAGGACGAAACCGAATTCGTGGCCGGGATGGGCGTAGGCTTCGACGGTGCCGCCACCGGCTTCTACCGTCACCAGCATGCCGGTGAGCGTAGCGGCCGGCGGCGACAGCAGCGCCTTGGCGATGCCTTCCGACTTCACCGGGATCTGGCGCCGACTGTTGGCGCGCACGCAATAGAGATCGCTGACGGCATCGTTGCCGTCAGCAATCAGCGCCGACGGCTCGATGTCGAGAGCGGCGGCGAGCGGCCAGATCACCTTGACGCGAAGCGAGGACAAGCCGCGCTCGATCTGGCTGAGCGCACCGATCGAAACGCCGGCCTTGGCGGCAAGCTCGGCCAGCGAAAGACTGCGTTCCAGCCTGAGCGCCCGCACGCGCCGGCCGACCCGCACATCGGCGTCGTCTTTCGGCTTTTCAGCCGCTTGGTCCAGTATATCCATGCATACTTCCTCGTTCGCCAGCACTTTCCCTTCTCCCCCTGTGTGGGAGAAGGTGGCCGAGCCCACGGGTCTTGCCTCCGGCAAGCCCGAGGACAGGCTCCGCTCGGACGGATGAGGGGTGTTCCAGCTTGGCAAACCCCGCATTCTGTCCAGCACCCCTCTACCGTCTCGACGCTACGCGCCGATCCACCTTCTCCCACAAGGGGAGAAGGAAGAGCGAACTCAGCCGCCTGCCTTGACCTTCTCGAACATCTTGGCGAGTTCGTCATTCTGTTTCATCGGCCCGGTGAAGACGGTAGTCTTCAGCATCACTTCCGGATCGGACGGCAGTTGCAGCTTTTCCAGTTCCTCCTTCGGCACCGCGGCGAAGGCCGAGCTGTTTGAGCTGCCGTAACCATAGGTCTGAATCAGGTATTTTCCCGAATCCGTCTCCAGCCGGCTGTTGATGAAATCATAGGCGAGGTCGACATTCTTGGCGTCCTTGAGCATGACGAAGCCGCACGACCAGGTCAGCATGCCTTCCCTAGGCTTCATGAACTCGACCGGCACGCCCTGCTTCTTCAGCGAGGTGGCCGACGCGTTCCAGGTCATGGCGGCGACCAACTGGCCACTCGCCAGCGCCTGTTCGACCGAGGTCATGTCGGTGGTGTAGTTGGAGAGCAGCGGGCGCTGCTCGCGCAGTTTTTCAGCCACCTTTTCCATCTGTTCCGGCGTCATGTCGAACGGATTGACACCGGCGAGAAGCGCCGCCACCACCGGCGTGTCGTGGACGGCATCGATCGTCGCCATGCGCCCGGCATATTGCTTGTCCCACAAAAGGTTCCAGCTCGGCTCCGGGTTCTTCACCAGATCGGTGCGGTAAAGGATCGAGGTGTTGCCCCAGTCCCACGGCACCATCCAGACTTTGCCGTCGCCGGCCTGCAGGTCGGGCAGGTTCTTGAAAACCGGAAAGATCGAATCCCAGTTCTTGATGCGCTTGGTGTCGATTGGCTGCAGCAGGCCTTCCCTGTTCCAGCGCGCCACCTTGTCGTAGCAGGGATGCGCGACGTCAGGACGGAAACCGGCCTTGACCTTGGTGAAGGCGTCATCGTCGTCGCCGAACATCGAGGCCTCGACGCCATCGGGGTGTGCGGCGAGGAAGCTCTTGTTGAAGTCGGGAAGTTCGTAGCCCGACCAGGTGAAATATTGCAGCTTGTCGGCCGCAAGCGCGACGGTCGACGAAAGCGCCAGCGCGAAGGCTGCCAATCCGGCTTGGACCGTCTTGCGATTTATCGATTTCAGGTCGAATGCCATTGCAGTTCTCCTCTTTCGGTTTCTTCTGGTTTGGGCAGGTTGGCGGGCACTGGCCGCTGAGCGGCGGCGAGCCCGCGATGGCGCAGGATTTCGGCAATTGCCGCGATGACGAAGGACACGGCCAGGATGGCCGTGCCCAGTGCCATGACGGTCGGCAGCGATTTCGGGAAACGCAGCTGGCTCCAGATATAAAGCGGCAAGGTCGGTTCGGTGCCGGCGAGGAAGAAGGCGACGATGAACTCGTCGAAGGAGATCAGGAAGGCCAGCATGAACGCTGATACAATGGCGGGCAGGCTGAGCGGCAGCATGACCCGCCTGAATGTCGTCCAGTCGGAGGCGCCGAGATCGAGTGCCGCCTCGTGGATGGTCTTGGGTATAGCGGCGAAGCGGCTTTTCATGATCACCACCGTCGTCGGCAGCGCCACCAATATGTGGCCGAGCACGATGGCGGTGCGTGACGGACCGAAGCCAATGAGGTTGACCAGGATCAGCAGCGAGATGCCGACGATGACGCCGGGGATCAGTATCGGCAGCCGCGCGATAGCGCTGATCGTGAAGGCAAGCGGCGAACGGCCAAAAAGATCCATGTAGGACACGGTGATGCCGCAGAGCGTGGCACCGGTGGCGGCAATTGCACCGATGACGAGGCTGTTGGCAAGCGCGCCGGACAGCGCCGAATTGCCGGACAGCGTCGTGTACCATTCAAACGTGAAGCCTTGCAGCGGAAACGCCGCCTGGATCGAATCGTTGAAGGAAAACAGCGGGATCAGCGAGATCGGCAAATAGAGGAATACCAGATAGACAAGCACGTAGGCGCCGAGCCAGCGGCCACCTTGCGTTGCGTCTATGCGCGCGGCGCTCATGTGCGGCTGCCAAACCTGCGGTCGGCGGAACGCACGACCAGCACCACGGCAAGGATGACCAGCATGACGGCAACGGCGAGTGCTGCGCCGAACGGCCAGTCATTTGCCTTGCCGAACTGGGCCTGGATCAGCGAGCCGATCATGGTGCTGGCAGGGCCGCCGACCAGCGCCGGGGTGACATAATCGCCGACCGTCGGCACGAAGACGACGAGAGCCGCCGCCAGCACCCCCGGCATCGAATTCGGCAGCACGACGCGGCGAAAGCTGGTGAACGGTCTGGCGCCGAGATCGGAAGCAGCTTCGAGCAGCGATTTCGGGATCGTGTCCAGCGCCACATAGATAGGCAGGATGGCGAACGGCGCATAGGCGTGAGACAGCGTGACGACGACGGCGGCCGGCGTGTTGAGAAACGCCAGTGTCGGTTCGGACCAGATGCCGCTTTCGATGAGCGCCGAGTTCAGCACGCCATTGTAGGCAAGCACGATCTTCCAGGCGAAAACGCGCAAGAGATAGCTGGTCCAGAACGGCAGCGTCACCAGAAACAGCAGCAGCCCGCGCCGCCGTCCGGCATGGAAGGCCAGGTAGTAGGCGACGGGATAGGCGGTGACGACCGTCGCCAGCGTCACCAGGCTGGCAATGGCCAGCGAGCGCAGCGTTACCGTCCAGTAGAGCGGGTCGGATGCCACGGTGATGAAATTCGCAAAAGTGAAACCGGCGCCCAGCAGCGAACCGTCATTGCCGCGAAGGGCGAGGAAAACCACGAGGCCGAGGGCAAACAGGATCAGGAAGAAGGTGACCAGCCCGCCCGGCAGCAGCATGGCCAACCGGAAACCCGTCGAGGATCGGGACTCCGGCAGCGGCTGCCTTGCAACGATGGTCGACATCGGGGTTGCCCATCGAAATTTGAAATCACTCAAGAATTTTTCAGAATCCTGAAACTGTCAAGCTGATTCCTGCATCGGCATAAAATCAGCGCTCGAATGCATCCAGCATACGATACCAGGCGATCGTCGCGGCGACGCCGACCTGCCGAAAGACGTGGAATGGGATCGGCCGGATCTGCGAGACCGGGAACGGCAATTGCCTGGCGTCGCCGCTCGCCAGATAGCCAGCAATGCGCTCGCCAAGCGCGGTCATCAGGCCGACGCCACGGCCCTGGCAGCCGACCACTGCCATCAGGCCCTGCTCGGGCTCGTGGATATGCGGGAGGTGATCCGACGTCATCGCCACCCGGCCAAACCAGCGCTTTTCGATGGCGACTCCGGATAGCGCCGGATAGAGCCGGAGCAGCGCGCGCTCGAGATGCGCCCAATCACTTTCGCTGGTCGGCAGCGCCATTCGGCCGCGCCCGCCGAGCACCAGCCGCCCGTCGGCACTCTTGCGGTAATAAACGAGGATGCGACGTGAGTCCGATACTGCTTGCCGTTCCGGTAGAATCCCGGCCGCCAGATCGGACGGCAGCGGTGCTGTCGCGATCTGGAAGGAGTGCAGCGGAACGATCGTTTCGGCGAGACCAGGGAGCAGGTCGCCGGTATAGGCGTTCGTCGCCAGAATGACCGCTTTGGCCTGCAATTCGGCGCCGCCCTCCGTCGAGATGCGCCAAATGCCGGCGTTGTTGTCGAGGCGTATCACCTTCTGGTGTTCGGCGATCTTCACGCCCGCGGCCGAGGCGATCCGTGCCAGTTCCGACGTATAGGCAAGCGGATCAATCACGCCGGCGCGGCGGTCGAGCCAGCCACCGAGATAGCCCTGCGCGCCAGTCAACGCGGCGATCTCGGTCTGGCTCAGAAGCCGGACATCGGCGCCACGGTNCACCGAGATAGCCCTGCGCGCCAGTCAACGCGGCGATCTCGGTCTGGCTCAGAAGCCGGACATCGGCGCCACGGTTCCGCCACTGCCGGTCCCTGTTCGCCGCCGCCTTCAGCGCCGTCTCGGTGTGCGCTGCTTGGATCCAGCCATTGCGGACGAACGGAACCGCCAGTTTCTCGTCGCGGATCAATTCGAAGACGGCGTCCGCCGTCGAGGCGGCAAAATTGACGAGGATCTCGCCGCGTTCGGAGCCAAAATGCTCCAGCAGCCATTCCGGATCATATTTCAGGCCGGGGATGACCTGACCGCCATTCAGGCCCGATGCGCCTTGGCCGATTTCGCCGGCTTCCAGCACCTGCACGGCAAGGCCGAACCGGGCTGCATGCAAGGCTGTCGACAGACCGAGAATCCCGCCACCCACAATGACGAGATCGGCACGCTGGCGGCCGGGAAAAAGCGACCGGAACGCAGGGGCCGCCGGCGGCTTCCGCCAGATCGGATCGGAAAACGCTAGGGGCAAGAGTCACCTGAATGTACTTCGTCAAATGAAAATCCTAGTGACGATTTCATGATTTTGAAAGAGCCTTTGATCTCGGCATCAGGGGGATTGAAGAGGAAGGCGTCCGCCACTGCGAAATGCAGCGCAGGGGCTCGACCGCGAGGAACGGGATAGACCTTTGTCGGGAATTTGTTGAAAGTGCCGCCGCCGCGGCCAGGCTTTTGATGAACCATCGGTCCGCAGCGACGACGCAGAACAAGACAGCAGAGGACCGCAAGCCATGACGAACGCCACCCTCCTGCCCGACGAGGGCCTCTTCGTTGGCCGCGCCCGGACGAGCGAAGCATCGCATCCGCTGGTGGTCACGGTACGCGGCGGCACGGTCTTCGACATCACCTCCAGCATGGCGCCAACCGTGCGCGACGTCTGCGAGATGCCGGACCCAGCAGACTACGTCCACACCGCCGCGGGCGAACCGATCGGATCGCTCGATGCAATCGCCGCCAACAGTTTCCAGGCCGCGCGCGATCCGCAAAAACCGTACCTGCTCTCTCCGGTCGACCTGCAGGCGATCAAGGCATCGGGCGTCACCTTCGTCGTCAGTCTGCTCGAACGGGTCATCGAGGAGCAGGCGCGCGGCTCGGCCGAGAAGGCGGACGCCATTCGCGCCGACATTGCCGGGCTGATCGGCCACGATCTGTCGAAGCTCAAGCCAGGCTCGCCGGAGGCGATGGAGATCAAGGCCAAGCTGATCCAGCGCGGCGCTTGGTCGCAATATCTGGAAGTGGGCATCGGCCCCGACGCCGAAATCTTCACCAAATGCCAGCCGATGGCGTCGGTCGGCTTCGGCGCCGATGTCGGCCTGCATCCGGTCTCCACCTGGAACAATCCCGAGCCGGAGATCGCCATGATCGCCGCCGGCAGCGGCAAGATCGTCGGCGCCACGCTCGGCAACGACGTCAATCTGCGCGACGTCGAAGGGCGCTCGGCGCTGTTGCTCGGCAAGGCCAAGGACAACAACGCTTCGGCCGCGCTCGGCCCGTTCATCCGGCTGTTCGACGATACCTTTTCCATTGGTGACGTGAAGCAGGCCACCGTGCGGCTGAAGGTCGAGGGCGAGGATGGTTTCTCGCTGGAGGGCGCCAGTTCGATGGCCGAGATCAGCCGCTCGCCCGAAGAACTGGTCGCCGCCGCCATGGGCCCGCATCACCAGTACCCCGACGGGCTGGCGCTCTATCTCGGCACCATGTTCGTGCCGTCGAAGGATCGCGGCGAAAAGGGCAAGGGCTTCACGCACAAGGTCGGCGACATCGTCACCATCTCATCGGAGAAATTCGGCGCCCTGATCAACCGGGTACGGCTGTCTCCCGACTGTCCCCACTGGACCTACGGCGCCAGCCATCTGATGCGCGACCTTGCCAGGGCCGACCTCATTTAGCTTCCGTCCCGCCTTCGCCTCGTCTTCGGCGCCGAGACCGCTTGCCGCAAAAGATATCAGCCAAACTGATGCGATCTGATGAGATGGCTGATGGCGCATTGTCGTGCCCCAACTACCACTGGCAAATGGAGGCTTGCCATTGATCGAAAAAGCGGATGCTCTGATGCATCCAGATCGCCGCGGGCAAGAATACGGTCAGGCCTGCCGTGATCGTCGCCGGAGCTGGAGGACGTTTTCAAAATGGGAGGAAATCAAATGCTGACGAGGCTACGACTATTTGTATTCGGCTTGATCGTGGCGCTGGCGATTCCGGCGGCGGCACAGGCCAAGACCTTCTACTGGATTTCGCATGGCGGCCCGGCCGACCCGGTCTGGACCTACTTCCTCGCCGGCGCCAAGCAATGGGCGACGGACACCGGCAACACCGTCAACACCTCGTTCCACAATGGCGACGTGTCGTCCCAGCAGGAGGCTGTTCGCGCCGCCATCGCGGCAAAGGCCGACGGCATCACCACCACCAGCCCCGACCCGGGCAGCCTTATCGAGCTCGTCAAGGAGGCACGAGCGGCAAACATCCCGATCATCAACTTCAACACGCCCGATCCGAAGGCGGACTTCAACGCCTATGTCGGCGGCGACAACGTCACCTTCGGCAAGAACTGGGCTCAGTATCTGGTCGACAAGGGCCTGGTGAAGAAGGGCGATTTTGTCTGGATGCCGGTTGAAATCCCCGGCGCCACCTATGGCGTCCAGGAAGAAGAGGGCATCAAGAGCGTGTTCGAGCCGCTCGGCATCACCTATGAAATCACCGAGGCCACGCTCGACCAGGCCGAAGCAATCAACCGCATGGTCGATTATCTCACCGCCAACAGGGCCAGGGTCAAGGCGATCATCGGTCTCGGCGACCTGGTGACCGGCTCGATCAAGCGGGTGTTCGACCAGGCCGGCATCAAGCCGGGTGAGATCCCGGTCGTCGGCTGGGGCAACTCGCTCGACACCACCCAGGAGGTGCTGACCGGCTACGTCAATGCCGCGCAGTGGCAGGATCCGCAGGCGACCAGCTATGTGGCGCTTTCGATCGCCAACATGGCCGCGAGCGGCATTCCGCCCGGCTTCGACGTGATCACCGGCGCGCTCTACGAAAAGGACACCGCACAGGTCTACGACGACATCCTGTCCGGAAAATAAAACCGCGATCGGGATGGTCGCGGCACGCCTGCCACGATCATCCCCATCATCCTGCCGAGCCTCGACCCGCCTTATGCGGCGCCGGGGTTGGCCAGTTCCAACCATGTCGCGGGTCCAACGTGGAAAACAGTTCCATCATCCAACGCTCGATCGCCAGGCCGGAATTCGGGCCCTTCGTGCTGCTTGTCGTCGAGCTCGCGGTGTTCTGGGGGTTCAACCACGATTTCCTGTCGCCGCAGAACATCAGCAACATACTGGCCTTCACGGTCGAGCTCGGCCTGATCGCGCTGGCGATGACGCTGTTGATGACTTCAGGCGAATTCGACCTCTCGGTCGGATCGCTGTTCGGCTTCTCGCCCGTCTTGATGTGGACGCTCTTCAACAGCGGCCTCACCTCGCTGGAGGCCGGCTTTGTGTTGGCCTTGCTGGTTGCCGCCTTCATCGGGCTGGTCAATGGCTGGTTCGTGACGCAACTCAAGATACCGTCCTTCCTGGTGACGCTCGGCATGCTGCTGGTGGTGCGCGGCACCGCTCTGTTCGTCACCAGCGGATTCCCGCAGCGGACCTGGAGCGCCGAAGGCAGCTGGCTCGCCGAGGCGCTGGTCGGCGATTTCTTCATCGGGCCGTTCCGCATCTACATGTCGCTGTTCTGGTTCATCGCAGCCGCGATCGCACTTGGCTACGTGCTGACGCAGAGCCGCACCGGCAACTGGATCCAGGCGGCCGGCGGCAACCCCAATGCGGCAAGGGCGCGGGGCGTCAATGTCAGCGGCGTCAAGATCGGCCTGTTCATCCTGTCGTCGATCATGGCTTCGCTTGCCGGCGTCATCAGTTCGCTGCGCACTTCGGCGGCCAACCCGAACAGCGGCACCGGCTACGAGCTGGAAGTCATCGCCATGGTGGTGATCGGCGGCACGGCGCTGACCGGCGGACGCGGCACCATCATCGGTACTGTGCTCGGCATCCTGATCCTGCGCGTGATGCGCAACGGCATCGTGCTGATCGGCGTGCCTGGGCTTGCCTACAACATCTTCATCGGCGCGATCATCCTCGGCATGATGGCGCTCCACTCATGGCTGGAACGCCGGCATCAGGCGGGGACTTGAACCATGGCTGAGCCGCTTGTCCGCATGGAAAACATCCGCAAGTCCTACGGGCGCGTGCAAGCGCTGGTGGACGCCAATTTCCATGTCAACGAAAAGGAGATCGTCGGTCTGCTCGGCGACAATGGCGCCGGCAAGTCGACGCTGATCAAGGTCTTGTCGGGTGCGGTCCCGCTGACCAGCGGCGACATCTTCATCCGCGGCAAGAAGGTGGACTTGCGCAGCACCAGCGACGCCATCGCTCACGGCATCGAGACGATCTACCAGGACTCCGCACTGGTCACGCAATTGTCGATCGCCCGCAACCTGTTCCTCGGGCGCGAGCCGATCAAGCCGCCGCGTTTCCTCAACCGTATGGACCAGGAGGCGATGAACGTTGTTGCCCGCGATCTTCTCAAGCAGGTCGGCATCTCGAAGGACATCCCGCCGACCACACCAATCGGCTCACTCTCAGGCGGCGAGCGGCAGGCGGTGGCGATCGCGCGCGCCATGCATTTCGACAGCGACCTCATCATCCTCGACGAGCCGACCAACAATCTCGGCGTCGCCGAGACGCAAGGTGTGCTGAGCTTCGTGCGCAGCGCCCGCGATTCGGGCCATTCCTGCATCTTCATCGCCCACAACATTCACCACGTCTTCCAGGTGGTCGACCGCATCGTCGTCATGCGCCGCGGCAAGGTGGTTGCCGACGATATCGATCCGAAGAACACCAACGTCGCGGAAGTCGAACGGATCATCACCGGCATGTCCGACAAGGAGATCCGTGACGCCATCGTGCAGGGGAAGCAACCACAAGGCTGAGTGGCCAGTTGGAAGCCGGGTTGGCCGTATCTCTGGTACAGGATCACATCGGCTCCTATGACTGCGACTATGAAAGCCACCGTTGCGGACATCGCCAGAAGCTGCGGGCTGTCGACCGCGACGGTCGACCGGGTGCTGAACAACCGGCCGGGCGCCAGCGCCGCCAACCGGCAGCGGGTGATGGAGGCGGCCAAGCAGCTTGGCTATTTGCCGGTCGTGGATCAGGTCACGCTGCCCTCGCGGCCGGCACATCTCGAGTTTTTCCTGCCGATCGGCTCGAACGCCTTCATGATGGATCTGGCAAATCATATCGAGGACTATGCCGCACGCTTGCCACTTGTCGCCTCCTGTCGGATCCACAAGCTCGCCGGCATCTCGCCGAACGCGTTGCAGGCGGCGGTCGAAAACCTCTCGCTTAGGGCGAACGGCGTCGGCGTCATTGCGATCGATCACCCGAGAACGCGCAACATCCTGCGCGAGATCGTCGAAGCCGGCATCCGCCTGGTCACGCTGGTGTCGGACGTTCCGGGCGCGCCGCGATCGGCCTATGTCGGCATCGACAACCGTGTCGCCGGGCGCACCGCAGCCCTTTTGATGGGACGTTTCCTGGGCGGTCGCACGGGCCACCTGGCGATGATCGTCGGCTCACGCTCCTATCGCGGGCATGAAGAACGCGAAATGGGCTTTCGCTCGGTGCTCAGCGAGGAGTTCCGCAATTTGACGGTGACCAGCGCCGTCGAGATCAACGACGAGCCTGATATCAGCTATACGGCGACGATGAAGGCGCTGCACAACGAGCCGGAACTGCTCGGCATCTATTGCGTCGGCGCCGGACGCTCTGGCGTGGCGAAAGCGCTGCTGGAAGCCAAGCCGCAAAGGAAGCCAGTGTTCATCTGTCACGACCTGACAAGGGCGACACGCGGCTATCTCGTCGACGATCTGCTCGATGTCGTCATCGACCAGAATGCACGGCTGATCGCCGAGCAATCAGTCATTCGCCTGCTCGGCTCGATCGCTTCCTCGGCGCCCTATCTGACGCGGAAATTCATCGAACCGCGCCTGATCCTCAAGGAGAACGTTCCGGTCCAGTGATGCCACGCAAGCGCCTCGGTTGGTCGCGGCGATGGTAATATTCGGTTGATAGCGCGAATCTGCACATCTGCTATGCAGCTTTTGCTATTGCCGAATCATTGGGCAACCGCTAGTTTCGCAGTTGTCGGCCATCTACTCCTCCCAGATGCGATGCCGACGCTGAGTGCGGCGCACCTCCTCCCGCGTCGTATTCGAAATCGAGCCCGCTGCCACCTCCTCCCGGCAGCGGGCTTTTTTTGTTCTTGGGTGTCGGGCAAGGCGGCGGCAATCGCCAATGGCTGGTTCGGGCAGCACCGCAGCCCCATGTGAATCCCGCCACACTTGTCACTCTCACCAATTCGCTATCGGGCCTAGCCTGCTCACAACCAGCAGCGACCGCCGCGCGCAAGAGCGCGGCGACAGACCGGCAACGGAGACGTGAGATGACAGCACATCCCAAGGCAAAAGAGCACTCGCGGCGCGGCCTGCGATGAACACGCCACCGATCGTTTCGCCGCTTGCGAGACTATCTGGCCCTGAACGAGGTGATCAGGCCTTCCGCCATGCGGACAAACTGCGCGCTGGGGCCTTCGGCTCCGACGCTTTGCAGGCTGACACGGGCGCCTTCAAGCAGCAGCGACAATGTATCGGCGAGAAGCTCTGCCTGGCCGATGCCGGCATCCCGACACAGGCCGACGAGGCGGTCGCGCTGAGCCTGCTTGAGTTCCTTGATTACCCGACGGGCCGGATGGTCGGTCTCGCTCAACTCGATGGCGGCGTTGGCCATGTCGCAACCGCGGCCGTCCATCATCAGGCAATCGGCTGCCATCCGAACCCAGGCATGCAGTTGCGCAAGCTTGTCGCCCGGATGCTCCGCCTCGAACTTTTGCCACATCGCGTTGGCGCTGCATGCGGTCGCCCGCAGGCACTCGATGACCAGATCGTCCTTGGACTCGAAATGACGGTAGAGCGTCATCTTGTTGGTACCGGCGGCCTCAGTGATCGCGTCGACGCCGACGCCCTTGATGCCATGCTTGTGGAACATATCCCGTGCCGTCTCCAGGATGCGATCCCGGGGGCGGATGCGTTCCGCCGTGCCGTCTTCCATCAAAACCTCCTTGGTTTCCGGGATTTCCGAAAAATCCCTCGGCACACCTCTTGACTAGGGTGTTACCGGTCTGTAACTTCTAGATGTTACTTACTGGTAACACCCCCATTGCCTCGTGTCAATCTCGCAGGCGCCTGTGAACAGCCTCCGCCAAATCGGCCCAGGCATGAAACTGCGCCCCAGGCGACTTTGGCCGCGAAAAGGAAGACCACCCGATCTGCGGCGGCGTACGCCACAGATCGCCAAAGCCAGGAGCCGCTACGATGTCGCAGCGCAAAGATTTGACGATCGACGAAGTTGTGAAGGATCCGATGATCCGGATGCTGATGCAGGCCGACCGTGTCGACCCGCGCTCTTTCGAGACGATGCTGCGTAGCCTTGCGGATGCGCAAGGCCGCAGCCGCAAGGCGCCGCCTCGTTTCCTGGAAGATTCCGGGCAAAGCCGCAGCCGGCGGCTGTCAAGGGTGGCCAAGGCCTTTGGCCAGGCAAGAGCATCGGGCGAGGCGTGCGTGTCATGGTAAATTTCTTCATCAACCGTCCGATCTTCGCATCGTCGATCGCCATCATCATGGTGCTCGCGGGGACGATCTGCTATTTCCTGCTGCCTGTCTCGCAGTTTCCCGACATCACGCCGCCTCAGGTGGTGGTCAGCGCCAACTATCCGGGCGCCAGTGCGCAAGTCGTGGCCGACACCGTCACGACGCCGCTCGAACAGCAGATCAACGGCGTTCAAGGCATGACCTACATGTCGTCGTCGAGCTCCAATGACGGCTCCTCGACGATCACCGTTACCTTCGAGGTCGGCTATTCCCTGAGCACCGCCGCCGTCGATGTCCAGAACCGCGTCTCACAGGCGGCGTCCTCGCTGCCGGCCATCGTCAACCAGGGCGGCGTGACGATCAAGAAGCAGAACCCGAACTTCGTCCTGATCGTCAACCTCACCTCGCCCGACGGCTCTGTCGATCCGGTCGCGCTCAGCAACCTCGCCTACCTGCAAGTGGTCGACCCGCTGAAGCGCCTGCCCGGCGTCGGCGACGTGCAGATCTTCGGCGAGCGGCGCTATTCGATGCGCGTATGGCTCGATCCCGACAAGCTCGCCAATCTCGGCATCACCGCCGTCGATGTCCAAAACGCCATCTCCGAGCAGAATGTCCAGGTCGCGGCCGGCAAGATCGGGCAATCGCCGGCGCCGGCCGGCACCGCTTTCGAAATGCAGGTCAATGCAGTCGGCCGACTGAGCGATCCCAAGGAATTCGGCGATATCATCGTGCGCGCCGATGCCGCGAACGGTTCGCTGGTGCGGTTGCGCGACGTCGCGCGCATCGAACTCGGCGCCCTGCAATATTCGTCGTCGGCGTTCTTCGGCGAGGACCCGACCGTGGTGCTCGCGGTCTACCAGATGCCAGGCTCGAACGCCCTCGATCTGCAGCAGCGCGTCAAGGACAAGATGCAGGAACTGTCGGCCCGCTTCCCGAAGGGCGTCAGCTACGCCATGCATTACGATACGACCCGTTTCGTTTCGGCATCGATGCACGACGTGCTGGTCACGCTCGGTGAGGCGCTGGTCCTGGTTGTCGCGGTGGTGTTCATCTTCCTGCAGAGCTGGCGCACCACGATCATCCCGACGATCGCGATTCCCGTGTCGCTGGTGGCCACGCTCGTCGTCATGTATATGTTCGGCTTCTCGCTGAACATGCTCAGCCTGCTCGGCATGGTGCTGGCGATCGGCCTCGTCGTCGATGACGCGATCGTCGTCGTCGAGAATGTCGAACGCCAGCTGGAGGCTGGCCTAAAACCGCTGGCTGCGACGCGCGCGGCGATGGCCGAGGTCACCGGCCCGATCATCGCCACAACCGCCGTGCTGATGGCCGTGTTCGTTCCGGTCGCCTTCATACCCGGCGTTTCTGGCCGGCTCTACAACCAATTTGCCCTGACGGTGGCGATCTCCTTCGGCATCTCCGCCTTCGTCTCGCTGACGCTCACCCCGGCGCTCAGCGCCGCTTTCCTGCGCCACCGCCCGGCAACGCAATTCGTGCTGTTCCGCTGGTTCAACACGGGCTTCGATCGGCTGTCGCATGCCTATGCCAATGGTGTGCGCTTCCTCATCCGCCTGCGCTGGATCATGCTCGGGCTGTTCGCGGCTGGGCTTGTCGCGACCTATTTCGTCTGGCAGCGCCTGCCCTCGACCTTCCTTCCGGTCGAGGACCAGGGCTATTTCTTCGTGGTCATCCAGTTGCCGGACGGCGCGTCCCTGGAGCGCACCGACGCGGTGGCCCGCAAGGCGCGCGACATCCTGCAGAACACGCCTGGTGTCGATATCGTCGGCTCGATCAGCGGCTTGAACTTCCTCACCAGTGCCGCCCAGTCGAACTCGGCGGTGGAATTCGCCATCCTCAAGCCATGGGACGAACGCGGCCCTGACCAGAGCGCCTCGAAGCTCGTCGCCGACGTGCGCTCGAAGCTCATGGAACTTCCGGAAGCGTTCGCGCTAAGCTTCGATCCGCCTTCGATCCCAGGCATCGGCACGACCGGCGGCTTTGAATTCCAGGTGGAGGACCTGACCGGTCGCGGCAGCGCTGCGCTCAACGACGCGACGCAGGCCGTGCTCGCCGAAGCGCGCAAGCAGCCCGAGCTCAACCCGCAGCAATTGTTCTCGTCGTTCTCGACCTCGACGCCGCAGTTCAACTACGACCTCGATCGCAACAAGGCGAAGCTGCTCGGCCTCAGCCTGCCCGACGTGTTCAACACACTGCAGATCTATCTCGGCTCGCTCTATGTGAACGACTTCAACCTGTTCGGCCGCACCTTCCGGGTGACGATCCAGGCCGACAAGGATGCGCGTGCGGGTGCGGCCGACATTTCGCGGCTCTATGTGCGCAATGCCTCCGGCGGCATGGTGCCGTTGAGCACGCTCGGCAAGCTAGTGCCTATCGTCGGCCCGGAAACCGTCCCGCATTACAACAACAATGCGTCGGCCCTGATCAATGGCGGTGCCGCACCCGGCTTCTCCTCGGGCCAGGCGGTCGCTGCGATGGAACGTGCCGCCGCCACGGCNACAACAACAATGCGTCGGCCCTGATCAATGGCGGTGCCGCACCCGGCTTCTCCTCGGGCCAGGCGGTCGCTGCGATGGAACGTGCCGCCGCCACGGCGCTGCCGAAGGATTTCGGCTACGAATG
Source organism: Mesorhizobium sp. L48C026A00 (assembly GCF_000502375.1). Lineage (NCBI taxonomy): Bacteria > Pseudomonadati > Pseudomonadota > Alphaproteobacteria > Hyphomicrobiales > Phyllobacteriaceae > Mesorhizobium > Mesorhizobium sp. L48C026A00. The sequence goes on from NZ_AYWU01000008.1 coordinate 145,792, forward strand.
GACGGGCATCACCTATCAGGAGCTCAAGGCCGGATCGATCGCCTCGATCGTCTTCGGTCTCGCCATGGTCTTCGTCTTCCTGATCCTTGCCGCCCAATATGAGAGCTGGGCCATGCCCTTCATGGTCCTGCTCGCGGTGCCGCTTGCCCTGTTCGGCGCCTTTGTCGCCTTGCTTATGCGCGGCATGGAGATCGACGTCTATTCGCAGATCGGTTTCGTCATGCTGATCGGGCTGGCGGCAAAGAACGCCATTCTGATCGTGGAGTTTGCCCGGCGCCGGCGCGAGGAAGGTCTCAGCATCGTCGACGCCGCAATGGAAGCGGCGCGCCTGCGGCTGCGGCCCATCCTGATGACCGCCTTCGCGTTCATCCTCGGTGTGCTGCCGCTGATGTTCTCGACAGGTGCCGGTGCAGCCAGCCGCCAGTCGATCGGCACCACCGTCTTTGGCGGCATGGTCGCAGCGACGATCCTGTCGCTGGTGTTCGTGCCGGTCTTCTACGCGGTGATCGAGCAGCTGCGCGAGCGCGGCAGCAAGAGCGAGCCTGTCGCCGAACCGACTGAACCAACTGCCGAACCCGCTTTCGAGCGATTGGCCGAAGCGGCCGAATAGAATTGGAGAATGATCATGCGTAAATGGAAAATTGCGTTGGGAGCGGCTGTTGCCGTGGGGGCGGTCTCGATGGCCAGCGTCCACTTGCTCGACATGGGTAATTTCGGCCTCAACGCCGGCACGGCAGGGGCGGCAACGCCTGAGCCCGCGGCGCCCGAGCCCGCGGCTTTTGTCATGCCGGTGCCAGTGGTGAGCGTCGTCAAGAAGACGATCCCGATCTATCTCGACTATGCCGCTCGCACCGAGCCGATCCGCAGCATCACGCTGCAGGCGCGCGTGCCGGGGTATCTGCAGGAGCAGGTCGCGCCCGACGGCAGCGATGTCAAGAAGGGCGACCTTCTCTACAAGATCGCTCCAGAAGATTTCCAGGCTGCCCTTGAACAGGCGAAGGCTCAGGTCCAGCGCGACGAGGCAACGCTCGACTATGCACGATCCAACCTTGGTCGCGGCACCGAACTGGCCAAGAGCGGATACATCGCCAAGGATGCGTTCGACCAGCGCACCAGCAGCTTGCGCGAGGCCCAAGCATCGCTCGCCGTCAACCAGGCGGCTGTGCGGACCGCCGAGCTCAATCTGAGCTATTCGGAAATCAAGGCGCCGTTCGCCGGGCGCGTCGGCCGCAACCAGGCCTCGGTCGGAACGCTGGTCAGCGTCGCCGGCACAGTGCTCAACACGCTGGTGCAGCTCGACCCGATCTACGTCACCTTCAATCCGAGCGAAACGGATCTGGCGCAGATCGAGGAAGCCCGCGCGACGGGACCCATCGATGTCGACGTCCTGCTTCCCGGCGATACGGAACCGCGCCAGAGAGGTCAGCTCACCTTCATCGACAACACGGTCGATCGCTCGACCGGCACCATCACCGCACGCGCGACGATCGGCAATGCCAAGTTCACGCTGCTGCCGGGCCAATATGTTCGCGTCAGGCTGCATATCAAGCAGCAGCCAGATGCACTGATGGTGCCGCAGACGGCATTGGGATCGAGCCAGCTCGGCAAGTATCTCTACGTCGTCGGCAAGGACAATACTGTCGACCAGCGCATTGTTTCGCTGGGGCCGACCAACGGCGACCTGGTGGCGATCTCGAGCGGCGTAGCGGAAGGCGACCAGGTGATAACAGGCAATCTGCAGAAGATCGGCCCGGGAATGCCTGTCTCGCCGCTGCCACAGAAACCTGCCACCTGATACCCCCCCCATCAGGCCCGGTCCAGCGGCGCCCCCGGCTATGCCGAGGGCGCCGTTTTGCTGAGCAGTTCGACAAGGCCGGCGACATCGGCACAGCTTCGAAGAATTGCTTGCCTATGCGCGCTGCCTCGAACAGTGTGTTTCCAGAGGCGTCAAGGCCGATCGCGCCGGCCTGACGCGCAACCGGCCTGACGGCAGTTGAGCCCAGCGGACGATGCAGGTTGGCGGCTTCGTCAGGGCGCCACAGCGACGGACAGAAAAATTGCGGATCAAAACCATCAAGGCCTACCATGTCGTGCAGCCCTTTGTGGACGGGCCCTACCGCATGTCCAAGGGGCGTGTCGCCGCCGCGTTCGACGCGGTGATCGTCGCCATCACCTCCGACAGCGGGCTGACCGGCTGGGGCGAGATGGCGCCGCTCGGCAATTTCTACTCGCCGGCATTCGCGGCCGGCACTCGCGCCGGCGTCATCGAAATTGCGCCGCATCTGCTCGGCCACGATCCTCGCGCCTTGGCCAGTATCGGCAGGCTGATGGACACGGTGTTCAAGGGCCATCCCTACATCAAATCGGCGCTCGACATGGCCTGCTCGGATCTCGCTGCACGCGCCGCCGACATACCGCTGGTGACGCTGCTCGGCGGGCGCGAGAGCGAGACGGCGGAACTCTACAAGGTCGTCACCCATGGCACCGTCGACGCGATGGCCGCACTGGCCAAGCGCATCGTCAGGGACGGGTTTCACCGGCTGCAGGTCAAGGTCGGCGGCAACGTCCATGACGACATCGAGCGCGTCACCGCGGTCGCCGCTTCGGTGCCGAAGGGCACCGTCATCTTCTGCGACGCCAATGCCGGCTGGACGCCCTATCAGGCGCGCCAGTTCGCTGACGCGACGCGCGCCATCGACTACACGTTCGAGCAGCCCTGCACCACGATCGACGAATGCATGTCGGTGCGCCGCTCGCTCGACAAGCCGATGGTGCTCGACGAATCCGTCACCTCGCTGGACGACATGCTCGACATCCACCGCAAGGGGGCGGCTGACGGGCTGACGCTGAAAATCTCGCGGCTCGGCGGCGTGACCAAGACGCGCCAGATCCGCGACCTTGCCGTCGACCTGGGCTTCATGATCACCGTCGAGGACACCGGCGGCGCCGAGATCGACACATCAGCCATGGCGCATCTGTCGCTGTCGACGCCGGAGGAGCGCCGGCTGCACGCCATCGCCTTCCACGAATGGGTGACGGTGCGCACTGCATCGAACAAGCCGCCGGTTTCGGGCAGCCGCATGGGCATTCCGGACGGGCCGGGCCTCGGCATCGACGTTGTTCCCGACCTGCTTGGCGCGCCCTTCTTCGAGGTCGGCAGCTGACTGATATGCTGGCATGCGCCGACTGAGCATGCCGGCCAGCGCCCTCTGTTGCGCGGCTTCGTCGCAGGCGATAGGCGCAGCGGCAGCTGAGCAGCCATGAAATCAGTTTTTTCGTCGCACTCGCTTGCTTGCGAGAAGGGATGTCACGGTCGTCGCCGCCTGCATCCCAAGAGATCACCGCTTTCTGCGCCCCTCACTGACCGCGCTGCCAAGCCGCAAGCCAAGGCTTGCAAAAATTAAAACACAGAATGTTTGCGGGGACGGCTGCCGAATTGCCGGTTGAAATATTTTTCATTTGGAAATAGGAATGTTCAAAATGATGACTTCGACGCTGCGGCGCGTCAGGAACTGGAGGAAGCGACATGGCCCATCCGCAATTTGCAGCGGAACTTTTGCAGCGCGCTGAACAGCAGGGACCGATCACCATCGGGCTTGCCGGCGCCGGGCAGATGGGCACCGACATCGTCGTCCAGGTCGCGCTGATGCCGGGCATGCGGATCGGCGCCATTTCCGAGGTCAGGCCGCAGGCGGCGATCGATGCGGCGCTGCTCGCCGGCCACGACCGCTCGGATATCGTGCAGGCCGGCAATGCGGCGGCGATCGACCGCGCCATCGAGGCCGGCAAGATCGCCGTGACCGAAGATTTGCATGCGCTGGCGTCCGCCGGCCGCATCGACGTCATCATCGACGCGACAGGCAATCCCAACATCGGCACGCTGTTCGCGCTTGAAGTGATGAAGAACGGCAAGCATATCGTCATGCTCAACGTCGAGGCCGACATCACCATCGGCCGCTTCCTCAAGGAGGAGGCGCGCAAGGCCGGCGTCGTCTATACCGGTGCGGCCGGCGACGAGCCGGCCTGCACGCTGGAGATCATCGGCTTTGCCAGGAGCCTCGGCTTCAACATCATCGCCGCCGGCAAGGGCAAGAACAATCCGCTGAAGATCGACGCCATGCCGGCCGACTACGAGAAGGAGGCGGCCGAGCGCAACATGAATGCGCGCATGCTGGTCGAGTTCGTCGACGGCTCGAAGACGGCGATCGAGATGGTGGCGATCGCCAACGCCACCGGCCTGGTGCCGGACGTGCCGGGCATGCACGGCCCGACCGCGACGCTGGAGGAACTCGCCGGCGTGCTTTGCCCGCGCGAGGATGGCGGCGTGCTGCACCGCAAGGGCGTGGTCGACTATTCGATCGGCAAGGGCGTGGCGCCCGGCGTGTTCTGCATCATCGAGACCAGGCATTCGCGCGTGCTGGAGCGCATGATCGACCTCAAGGTCGGCAAGGGCCCGTATTTCACGATCTTCCGCCCCTATCATTTGACCAGCCTGGAAGTGCCGCTGTCGGCGGCGCGCGCCGTGGTCTACAAGCGCGCCGACATGGAGCCGCTCGACCATCCGGTCGCCGAGGCGGTGGCGGTTGCCAAGAGCGAGCTTGCCCCTGGCCAGTCGCTCGGCATGATCGGCGAGAACGACTATCGCGGCTTCGCCATGACCTGGGAGGACGCGCGCGCCCGCGGCGCCCTGCCGCTCGGCCTCGCCGAACGCGCCAAGGTGGTCAAGCCGGTCAAGACAGGCGATTTCCTCACCTATGAAAATTGTGTACCCGACGATTCGATGGTGATAACCCAGATCCGCCGTCGTCTCGACCAGTCGGACGGACGGTTCGTTACGAACGCCGCCTGATCCGCTGGATTCCCGCCTGATGGACGATGTCGTAATCGGGATCGACGCCTCGACCACGGCCGTGAAAGCGATTGCCTTCACGCGCGACGGCAAGGAGCTGTTCCAGGCGCGCGAAGCCTATCCGCTTTCAAATCCCAGGCCCGGCCATTTCGAGCAGAATGCCGAACATTGGTGGACCGCGCTGCTCGGCGCCTTGACGCAAGTCACCGAGGCGGTTGGCGCTGCCCGGGTGGCGGCGATCGCCATCGCCCACCAGCGCGAGACATTTACGCTGATCGATCATGCCGGCAAGCCGCTTATTCCGGCGATCCTGTGGCTGGACGAGCGGGCGCGCCCGCAAGTCATCAGGCTTTCGGCGGAGCTCGGCCGCGAGACGATCCGCGACTGGAGCGGCAAACCGCCGGACCCGACGCCCGCGCTCTATGCGATCGCCTGGCTTGCCGAGCACCAGCCGCAAACGCTTGATGACGCAGCCGCACTCGTCGACGTGCATGGCTTCTTCGTCCACCGGCTGACCGGACGTCTGGTCACCAGCACGGCAAGTGCGGATCCGCTCGGGCTGCTCGACGTCAAGAATGGCACTTGGCACCCTGAGCTCGTCGAGGCCGCGGGGCTGCGCCCGGATCAGTTGCCGCGACTGGTCGCGCCCGGCGCGATCTGCGGCGGGCTTGGCGAAAGCGTGGCCCGGCTGATCGGGTTGAAGGCCGGCACGCCTGTTGTCGCCGGCGCCGGCGACGGCCAGGCGATGGGCCTTGGCATGGGCGTCTATGGCGACGGCAAAAACTACCTGTCGCTCGGCTCGGGCATCGTCAGCGGCTGTTACTCCCATGGGATCACGACTTCGGACGCGTTTCGAACGCTGGTCTCGCCGACCGGCTCGGGCTTCATGCTGGAGACCGTGCTGCGCTCGGGCATGCAACTGGTCGACTGGATCGTTCGCACCACCGGCTCGCCGTCGGCTGCAGCGCTGGAGAAAGCAGCGGTCGACGTTGCCGCCGGCAGCGAGGGCCTGCTCGTCATGCCGTATTGGGCCGGTGTCATGAGCCCCTATTGGGACGGCGCGGCGCGCGGCGCCATTGTCGGCCTGTCGCTCGACCATGAGCCGAAGCACCTTTTTCGAGCGGTTCTGGAAGGCATCGCCTTCGAGCAGGCCATCGCCAGCGAGGCAATGGAAACTCAAGCGGCGGAAACCCAAGCGGCGCAAACGCAGGCGGCGGAAACTCTGGCCGGCGGCAAACCGGCGGCGATGATCGCCGCCGGCGGCGGCACCAACTGCGCCCTGCTGATGCGGATCATGGCAAGCGTGCTCGAGCGGCCGCTCTCCGTCTCGCCGGTCAACGAAGCCGCAGCGCTCGGCGCCGCCATGCTGGCGGCTTCCGCTATCGGATGGTTTGCCTCGCCTGAAACGGCGGCTGAGGCGATGGCCGCGCCGCCGACCAGGCATGTCGACCCCGTCGAGGGGCTGGTCTCCGGTTACCGTGCGCGCAAGGCAATCTACCGCGACCTCTATCAGGCGACGCGCGAGACCCATGTGCGGCTTGAGGCGCTAAGCAAGGTTTAGCGGTTGAGCAGGCCCTTGGCCGCATCCTCGTCGGTGATCAGAACCGATATCCTGGTGTTGGCAAGCGCCGCCCGCATGATGGCGATTTTTTCCTGCCCTCCCGAGACCAGGATAATGGCCGGGATGTCCGACAGGTCCTGCAGCGGATAGGCGCAGACCCGGCGGTTGACCTCATGGTCGACGAGCCGGCCGTCGGCGTCGATGAAATGGCATAAAATATCGCCAACTGCGCCGGCCGCCTGAAGCTCTTCGAGTTCGCTGGGCTTGATGAAGCCGTAATTGGCGATCGGGCTGTCAGTGGAAAACGATCCGACGCTGAGCACGGCGATGTTTGCCCGGCGTGCACGGAAGACGACGTCCTGAACGCTGCGCTGGCTCATGAAGGCTTCGCGCTGCTCCGGCCTGTCGGCATAGACCGGCACCGGCAGCAGAAAGCACTCGGCGCCGATCTTTTCGGCGAATTCCCAGGCGCTTTCGGTCGGGTTGAGCGGCTGGGCATGGGTGAGGCCGCCCAGCATGGAAACCACCGTCGTCCTGGCGATCGGCCGCCGCGGCAATTCATTGATGGCGAACTTCAGCGTGCGCCCCCAGCCCAGCGCGATGACATCGCCGGCATTCACATTGTCGGCCAGATAGGCGCCCACGGCATGGCCGATCATCAGCGGCGCGTTGCTTCGGTCGGCGGCCGACGGCACCACAACGGCCTGGCTGAGCCCAAAACGCTGCTTCAGAGCCTCTTCCAGCACCAGGCATTCGACGACGCTGTCACGGATGCGGAACTGGACGACGCCCTCCTCACGCGCGGCGGACAGGATGCGATGCACCTTGATGCGGCCGATGCCGAGGATCTCCGAAATCCTCTCCTGCGTCAGACCCTCGATATAATAGTGCCACGCGGCACGGGCCTTCAGCTCGGCATCCGGGAAGCGCGAGGCCTTGTCATTGTCTGTCATCGCCATCTTTTTGCCCTCCCGCGGTCGTCTGAATCCTTAAATGCCATTCAAATGGCGTTATCCGACCAAGCGACGCGAAATCGTTCTGCGTGCCCGGGATTCGAGATTCAGGACATCGACAGGATACCTCTACAACGTGAATGAAAGTCAAAATGGTCAACATTTACTTCGTCTTGGCCGTCCTGCCCTGCTCAAGCAGCCGACATGAATTCGCAGGATGCGACCGGACCTGAGAACGCGGCATTTCATGCCCTTTCGTAAGGCAAACCGGCTGGCGGCGCAAACCGGCGTGGAATGATGCGGCGGGCCTTGACAATTTTCCGACGAACAGTTTAGCTGAACAAAATTGCATATCAAAGATAAATTGTTCACAGGGAGGTGCCTGGTGAACAAGAGTGAGCCGACGACGCATCGCCGGATCGCTGATGGAGGAGACAAAATGGCTGTGAGCAACGGTGCAAGCGAGTTGAAGGCCGGCCCAAATGCACAAGCCGCGGCGGGCGCGAAGCTTTCGGCCCTGTTCGCCGGAACCATGGGACCGCTAATCGGACTGGTGCTGCTGTGCCTTGCGCTGTCGCTGACCACCGACACGTTTCTGACTGTCCGCAACATCCTCAACGTGCTCGACCAGGTCACGGTGCTCGGCATCATGGCGATCGGCATGACGCTGGTCATCCTGATCGGTGGCATCGACCTGTCCGTCGGTTCCGTGCTGGCGCTCGCCGCCATGGTGATGGGCTTCGTCGCACATCCCGACCACCTCGATCTCGGCATGCCTGCCGGCATCGTCACAGCGCTTGTCGTTGCTGGGCTTTGCGGGCTGGTTTCAGGCCTGCTCGTGACCGTCACCAAGCTGCCGCCCTTCATCGCCACGCTGGCCATGATGTCGGTGGCCCGCGGTCTTGCCAACATGATCACCGACGGCTCGCAGATCATCGGCTTCCCCGACTGGTTCACCAGCCTGTCGATCATCCGCCATTTCGGCTTCCTGTCGGTCACCGTCGGCTTGATGATCGTTCTGGCCATCATCTTCGCGATCTTCCTCAACTATCGCGCGACCGGTCGCAGCCTCTACGCGATCGGCGGCAGCGCCGAGGTCGCCAGGCTGTCCGGCATACCGGTCAAGTCGCTGACCAACTGGGTCTATGCTGTCTGCGGCGTTCTGGCCGGGCTCGCCGGCATCGTGCTTGCGGCACGGCTTGATTCCGTCCAGCCGAGTTCCGGCTTCGGCTACGAGCTGGATACGATCGCGGCGGTGGTGATCGGCGGCGCCAGTCTGTCGGGCGGCGTCGGCTCGATCGGTGGCACCGCCATCGGCGTGCTGATCATCGGCGTGCTGCGCAACGGGCTGAACCTGCTTGGCGTGTCGCCCTTCATCCAGCAGGTGGTGATCGGCGTGGTGATCGCGCTGGCGGTGGCCACGGATACGTGGCGGCGCAGAGCCCAATGAAGAGTGGGGCGCAATGAGATTCACCCGGATGTCCGGGCGAAAACGGATCGGTGATCCGAAACTGGGAGTTGTTCGGCCAAGGGGCGCCGTGATGCGCCGGCGGGACAGATTGAACATCAACGGAGGAAACACATGCTGACCAAACGTTCATTGCTGCTTGCTGCCGCAGCCGTCATTCCGCTGCTCGGACTGTCCGAGATGGCCTCGGCCAAGGAGGCCAAGAAGCTTGGTCTCGCAGTCGCCAACCTGCAGGCCGATTTCTTCAACCAGATCAAGCAGTCCGTCGAGGCCTATGGCAAGGAAAAGGGCATCGAGATCGTCACCGTCGATGCCAAGGGCGATTCGGCGACCCAGGTCAGCCAGGTGCAGGACCTGATCACGCAAAACATCGATGCGCTGATCTACATCCCGGCCGGCGCCACCGCCGCCACCGTGCCGACCAAGACTGCCAAAGCCGCCGGCATCCCGGTCATCAATGTCGACCGCAACGCCGAGGGCGCACCCGGCGACACCTTCATCGCCACCAACAGCGTCGCATCGGCCAAGGCGGTTTGCGACTACATCGCCAAGCAGGCCGGCGGCAAGGGCGAGTTGATCATCATCCATGGCCAGAAAGGCACGACGCCCGAGGTCGACCGGTCGAAGGGCTGCGGCGAAGCGCTGAGCGCCTATCCCGACATCAAGGTGGTCGGCGAGCTGTGGAGCGAAGGCTGGCACCAGGACGAGGGCTTCAAGCTGACGCAGGACCTGCTGCAGTCGCATCCCGACGTGTCGATCGTCATCGGCCAGGCCGATGCGCTGGCGCTCGGTGCGGCGCAGGCGGTCAAGGTCGCCAATCCCGGCCACAAGGTCTGGATCGCCGGTTTCGACGGCGACGTGGCGGCGCTCAAGGCACTGAAAGGCGGCGTCTTCGACGTGACTGCGACACAGCAGACGCAAGGCATGGGCCGGCTTGCCGTCGATGCGGCGATCAAGCTGGTGGCCGGCGAAACCGTTCCCGCAGAACAGCTGCAGGATGCGACGCTGACCACCAAGGACAATGTCGATCAGTTCATCGCCAAGCATCCTTAGTATCAGGCATCCCTGATCCCAAAAAAGTCCGGTAGTTGATGAGCGGAACGATGTCCTTGGATCCCAGCCATACGCAGACCCCGCATCTGGGGCTCTTCGTCAGCGGCCTCTGCAAGAGCTACGGGCCGGTGCAGGTCTTGGCCGATGCGAGCTTCGAGGTGCGGCCGGGAGAGGTCGTGGCGCTGCTTGGAGAAAATGGCGCCGGCAAGTCCACCGTTTCGAACATCATCGCCGGGTCGACCAAACCCGATGCCGGCAGCATCACATGGCGGGGGAAGCCGTATTCCCCCGCCTCTCCCGCCGCGGCCATCGACGCCGGCGTCGGCATGATCCACCAGGAACTGAAGCTGCTGCCGGACCTGTCGGTCGCCGAGAACGTCTATGTCGGGCGCCTGCTGATGCGCGGTGGCCGCATCGACCGCGCGGCCATGAATGCGCGGGCATCGGCCCAACTGAAGCGGCTCGGCCTCGATGTCTCGCCGGAACGCAAGGTGGGCACGCTGCGCATCGCCGCCCAGCAGCAGGTCGAGATCGCCAAGGCGCTGACGCTCAATGCCGAGCTTCTGATCTTCGACGAACCGACAGCGGCACTTGGCAGCGAGGAAACGGAGCTGTTGTTCAAGCAGATCCGCAAGCTCAAGGCGGAAGGCATGTCCTTCATCTATATCAGCCACCGGCTGGACGAGGTCGCTGCGATCGCCGACCGCGTCGTGGTGATGCGCGACGGGCGCATTGTCGCCCGCCACGAGCGCGCCGACGTTCCGGTGCGCACGATAGTCGAGCAGATGGTCGGCCGCAGCGTCGAGCGGATGTTCCCGCCGCTGTCGGAGCCGGGCAGCGAGGCGTTGCTCGAGGTCGACAACCTGTCCTCGCCGGAACGCAGTTTTCAGAATGTCAGCTTTTCGGTAAGGGCCGGCGAAATCCTTGGCATCGCCGGGCTGATCGGCGCCGGCCGCACCGAGCTGGTGCGGGCGATTGCCGGCGCCGATCCGATTTTCTCGGGGTCGGTGCGTATCGCCGGCAAACCGGTGCACCTCACTGGCCCGGCGGCGGCGATCAAGGCCGGCGTCGTGCTGGTGCCGGAAGACCGCAAGGCGCAAGGCGTGGTGCTCGACCAGACCATCGGCGAGAATCTGGCGATCGGCAATTTCGACCATGTCGCGCCGAATGGCTGGGTGTTCCCCAAGGCGGTGCAGAAATTCGCCGAGGCCGGCATCGGCCGGCTCGGCGTCAAGGGCCGGCCTAACCAGGCGATCAGCAAGCTTTCCGGCGGCAACCAGCAGAAGGTGATCATCGCCAAATGGATCTCACGGCCACCCAAGGTGTTCATCCTGGACGAGCCGACACGCGGCATCGACGTCGGCGCCCGCGCCGCGATCTACGATGTCATCGCCGAACTCGCCCGCTCCGGCATGGCGGTGGTGGTGGTGAGCTCCGACCTCGAGGAAGTGCTCGGCCTGTCGCATCGCGTGCTGGTGCTGAGCCGTGGCCGCCAGCGTGGCATTCTCGACCGCAGCGAAGCAAGCAACGTCGCCGTCATGGAGCTCGCCACAAGCTGAGGGCGGCATAAAGGATCGGAATAGAGCGCAGCAGGTGGTATCCTCTCAGGCACCGGACCGCGCGGGGCGCCAGTCAGGACTGGCGCCCCTTCCTCCCCAGGGCAGCGCCGGCGGCTCAACAGGAAAATATTTCGATGATACTATTCGATCTTCATGGCGACGTTGCTCTCGTCACCGGCGCCGGCAGCGGCATCGGGCAAGCAATCGCCATCGGTCTGGCCGAGGCCGGCGCGGATATCGCCTGTTTCGGCCATGCCTCGAAGGGCGGGCTGGACGAGACCGCGCACAGGATCTCGGCGCTCGGCCGCAAGGCACTGGTGCTGACCGGCACAGTGACCTCAGAGGCCGATTTGGCAGCGGCGACCGAACGCACGGAGAAGGAACTCGGCGCGCTGACCATCGCCGTCAACAATGCCGGCGTCGCCGGGGCCGAGCCGGCCGAGACGCTGTCGCTGGAGAAATGGCAGAAGCTCTACGACGTCAATGTCGGCGGCGTGTTCCTGTCCTGCCAGGCCGAAGCGCGCGTAATGCTGACGCGGCGCAAGGGTTCGATCATCAACATCGCCTCGATGTCGGGCTCGATCGTCAACCGCGGCCTGACCCAGGCGCACTATAATTCGTCGAAGGCCGCCGTCATCCACATGTCCAGGAGTCTCGCCATGGAATGGGCCGATCGCGGCCTGCGCGTCAACGTCGTCAGCCCCGGCTACACGCTGACGCCGATGAACAAGCGGCCGGAGGTCGCCGACCAGGTCAGGATCTTCGAGCGCGACACGCCGATGGGGCGGATGGCGGCGCCGGAAGAGATGGTCGGCCCGACCGTGTTCCTGGCCAGCCGCGCTTCGAGTTTCGTAACCGGCATCGACCTGATCGTCGATGGCGGCTTCGTCTGCTGGTAGGAGAGAACATGCAGAAGCGGTTCGAGGGAAAGACGGCGGTCATCACCGGCGCCAGCGGCGGCATCGGCGCAGCCATAGCCAGGCGCTTCGCGGCTGAGGGGGCTGCTGTCGTCGTCAGCGCCATCGACGCGCGCGTCGAAGAGGTCGCCGCCGGACTGAAGGCGGAAGGCGCCAAGGTGGCATCGCTGCGCATGGACGTGAGCAGGAAGGACGAGGTCGCCGCCCTCTATGATCTGGCCGAACAGCAGTTCGGCCGCGTCGACATCTCCGTGCAGAATGCCGGCGTCATCACCATCGCCAGGATCGAGGCGATGACCGAGGCCGAATGGGACAAGGTGATGGCGGTCAACACCAAGGGCGTGTTCCTGTGCTGCCAGGAGGCGATCGCGCGCATCCGCAAGCATGGCGACGGCGGCCGGCTGATCAACACCGCTTCCGGCCAGGCGCGCCAGGGTTTCATCTACACGCCGCACTATGCTGCCTCGAAATTCGGCGTCGTCGGCATCACCCAGAGCCTCGCCAAGGAAGTGGCCAAGGAGAAGATCACCGTCAACGCGATCTGCCCCGGCATCATCGACACCGACATGTGGGCCTACAACGACGCCGCATGGGGCAGACTGATGGGCGACTACAAGCCCGGCGAGTTGATGGCAGAATGGGTGAAGAACATCCCGATGGGCCGCGCCGGCAGCGGCGAGGATGTTTCGGGTCTGGTCAGCTTTCTGGCCAGCAACGACGCCGCCTACATCACCGGCCAGACGATCAATGTCGATGGCGGCCTGATCATGTCGTGAGGATGCTCCGACGGCATTCGAATTGCGCGCTGCAATTGTCTCTTCATCCTTTTCGAAGCCGGCGCCGCCCCTCACCTGCCTGCCGACATCCTCTCCCCGTATAGCGACGGGGAGAGGGGCGCTGTCGTCGCCGGTTTCGCAAATCGCGGGCGCAGCAAGTAGAGCGCCGACGTTGCGGCCAGCCCTTTCTCCCCGTCGCCATACGGGGAGAAATGCCCGGCAGGACAATGAGGGGCGGCGCCGGCTTCGACAATCTGAAATGAATTCCAAATCTGCAGCGATTGCCCTGATCGAGATGGCATTAGTCGTTGCGCGACATGAATGTTGGTATATATAATTTCATCTCATGAAAATGGCTTCGGCGACTGCCGAGAGCCGACAGCATGGGACCTTGATGGCTCGCAAGCTTGAGGGCGCCGCAAGAGCGGCGATCGATCCGCGGATCACTGCTTCGGCAGCACGGCAGCCATGACGCGGTCGCACAACCTCTTCATCGAATTGGGCATCATTCCCGTCTGCGCCGACTTCAGCGCCGACAGCAATTTGCTGCCAATGGACTTGCGCAACGACCAGCTTTTCCAACACAATCAAAAAGACGCAAGAAGGGAACGAACGATAACTTCCACCAGAGCTTGACAGGAGCACAGGCATGTCACTTCGGAGTTTGATTTCGAGATTATCAATGGGAGCCTTAACACTTGCCGCGGCAAGTGCACTGACGCCTTCGGCCCAAGCGGCGGCGCCAGAATCGAACGACCCTATCAAGATCGCGCTGTTCGACTGGACCAGCGTCAATCTGAACGCAAAGATCCTCGGCGGCATTCTTGAAAAGCTGGGATACACGGTCGAGTACCCGACGGCCGACTATCTCTCCAGCCTGACCACCGGCCTAACCAATGGCGATCTCGCTGTCGCCATGGAATTCTGGGACACGACGGCCGGCGAAGCCATGAAGGCCTCGGATGCGACCGGGCAGACCGAACGCCTTGGCCCGCTCGGGCCCAAGGCCAAGGAAGAATGGTGGTATCCCGAATACATGAAGGAAAAATGCCCGGGTCTGCCGAACTGGGAGGCGCTGAAGGACCCGAAATGCGCCGAGGCGTTCTCGACCGCCGAAACGGCGCCGAACGGCCGCTATCTCGGCGGCCCGGTGACATGGGAAGGTTTTGACGACGAGCGTGCCGCGGCGCTGAAGCTGCCCTTCACCGTCATCCATGCCGGCACCGACGCGGCGATGTTCGCCGAGCTGGATTCGGCCTATCAGCGCAAGGCGCCGATCATGCTGTGGGTCTATTCGCCGCATTGGGCGCCGGCCAAATACAAGGGCGAATGGGTCGAATTCCCCGACTATACGCCGGAATGCTACACCGATCCGAAATGGGGCGTGAACCCCGACGCAAAGTATGACTGCGGCAAGCCGCATGGCGAGATCTGGAAATATTCCTGGGCCGGCATGAAGGACAAATGGCCGGTCGCCTACAAGGTCGCGAAGAACTACACGATCGACACCGACGAGCTCAACAAGATGAGCGGCCAGATCGATCTCGAAGGCAAGACGCCGGAAGACGTCGCCGCCGCCTGGATCGCCGCCCACGAAGCCGACTGGAAAGCCTGGGCCGAGTGATCGCTCCAACTGGAAACTGCGAGATCCGGTCATTCATGGCCGGGTCTCTATCCCATATTCCAGAAGGACGACGGCATGGCCGATACGACTGAACAGGTGCTGCAAGCGGCAGGCACGCCAATGGATGCCCGCCCGATAAAGCTCGCCTGCCGCAACGTCTGGAAGCTGTTCGGCGCGAACGCGGCCAATTTCATCCGCCAGCGCGACGGCAAGGCCAGCATGGCGGAGGTCGCCGCGGCCGGGCTGGTCGGCGCGGTGCGCGACGTCGACCTCGAAATCCGCCAGGGCGAGATCTTCATCATCATGGGGCTTTCGGGCTCGGGCAAGTCGACGTTGGTGCGCTGCATGTCGCGGCTGGTCGAGCCGACGCATGGCAAGGTCGAGTTCGAGGGCAAGGATCTCCTGAAAATCTCGGATGCCGCGCTGATCGAGTTGCGGCGCCACCGCATGGGCATGGTGTTCCAGAATTTCGCCCTGCTGCCGCATCTGAATGTGCTGGACAACATCGCCTTTCCACTGGGCATCCAAGGGCAGGACCGGCCGACGCGCGAAAAACGCGCGCGCGAAGTGATCGAGCTTGTCGGCCTGCGCGGCCGCGAGCATTTCTATCCGCGTGAGCTTTCCGGCGGCCAGCAACAGCGCGTCGGCATCGCCCGCAGCCTCGCCACCAAGCCGGAAATCTGGTTTCTCGACGAGCCGTTCTCGGCGCTCGATCCGCTGATCCGCCGCGAAATGCAGGACGAGCTGATGCGGCTGCAGACCATGCTGCACAAGACCATCGTCTTCATCACCCATGATTTCGACGAAGCCATCCGGCTGGCCGACCGCATCGCCATCATGAAGGACGGCGAGGTCATCCAGATCGGCACCCCGGAACAGCTGGTGGTCAACCCGGCGACCGACTATGTCGCCGAGTTCACCCGCGACGTCGACCGCGCCAAGGTGATCTCGGCGCGAAGCCTGATGCGCGCCTGCGCCGGCGCCGAGCATGGCGGCGTGGTCGCGCCGGATGCCAAGATATCGAGTTTTTCGGCTGATATCGTTTCGGCCGGCAAGCCGTTCGCCGTCGTCAACGGCACCGGCAAGCCGATCGGCGAAGTCACGCCGCAAGCCGTGATCGATCTTCTGGCCGGCATCGAGCGTTCCGGGGCCAACGCATGACGGTGACGGCAAGCGCCAGCGAGGCGAGATCGCGGCCGGTTCAGCTCTGGCTGGTGGTCTGGGCCTGCGCCCTTGCCGCCGTGCTTGCCGTGTTCCTGCTGCAGGACAGGCTGCCTTGGGCGGTCAACTATCCGGCCAGCGCAATCGTTTCGGTCGCCGACTGGGTCAGCGCGCTGATGAGCCTGATAAAGTCGAACTTTTCCTGGCTGACGCGCTCGATCACCGCGGCGCTCGGCGTGCCGCTCGATTTTGCGCTCGGTCTGCTCGCCAAGAATTTCAAGATCGGCCATGGCGCCGACATGCTCGTCCTGCCGCGCCTGTCCTGGGTCGGTGTCTGCATCGCCGCATTCCTGGCCGGACGTGCCGCCGGCGGCTGGAAGCTCGGCGCGCTGGTCGGCGGCTGTTTCCTCTACATCGCGCTGTTCGGCCAGTGGACCAGCGCCATGCTGACGCTCGGGCTGATCTCCATCGCCGTGCCGTTCTGCATCGTCACCGGATTGTTCGTCGGCATCTGGGCGTGGCGCAAGCCATGGGCGGAGAGGCTGCTGATCTCCCCTGCCCTCGACCTGATGCAGACCATCCCGACCTTCGCCTATCTGATCCCGATGCTTCTTTTGTTCGGCAACAGTCCGGTTTCGGCGATGATCGCGACGGCCATTTTCGCGACGCCGCCGATGGTGCGCGCGACGATGCTGGGGCTGTCGCGGGTGCCGTCCGAAATCGACGATTTCAGCGAGATGGCCGGCTGCACGGCGCGCCAGAAACTGTGGCGCGTGCTGCTGCCTTCGGCGCGTCCGACATTGATGGTCGGTGTCAACCAGGTCATCATGCTGGCGCTCAACATGGTGATCATCGCTTCGATGATCGGCGCCGGCGGCCTCGGCTACGACGTGCTTTTGGCGCTCAGGGCGCTGAAGGTCGGCGAGGCGATGGAAGCCGGCCTTGCCATCGTGGCGCTGGCCATCGCGCTCGACCGGCTGAGCCAGGCGATCGCGCGCAATCACGCGAAGGGCCATGTCTATCAGGAGGTCAGCCCGAGCTTCTGGCGGCGCTACCCCAATCTGACGCTGGCCGTCGCCATCCTTGCAGCCACGACGCTGCTTGGCCTGTTCGTGCCGGCCTTCGCCGCGGTGCCGAAGGCGATCACCTTCACCACCGCGCCGATGTGGAAGACAGCGGTGAGCTGGATCACGATCAACTTCTTCGACACGATCGAAGCGTTCCGCGTGGCGCTGATCCTCAATGTGCTGAACCCGGTTCGCGCCTTCTGCGAGGGCTTCCCGTGGCTGGGCGCGGTATTCCTGCTCGGCCTTGCCGGCTACCAGCTCGGCGGCCTGCGCCTCGCCGCCCTGGTCGCGGCGCTGACCGTCTTCTGCGCGGTGACCGGCCTCTGGGAAAAGACCATGGCGACGGTCTACCTGTGCGGCATCTCGGCCTTCATCGCCTGCCTGATCGGCATTCCGATCGGGCTGATGGCATCGCGCAGCGACCGTGTCGAGAAGATCGTCACCCCGATCATCGACACGCTGCAGGTGCTGCCGTCGTTCTGCTTCATCATCCCGGTGGTGATGCTATTCAGAGTCGGCGACGTGACGGCGATGATCGCCACGGTCGCCTTCGCCGTGGTGCCGGCCATCCGCTACACCAATCACGGCCTCAGGCAGGTGCCACCGGCACTGATCGAGGCGGCAAAGGTGTCGGGCTGCACCAAGCGCCAGACGTTCTTGCGCGTCCAGCTGCCGCTGGCGTTGCCCGAGATCATGCTCGGCGTCAACCAGACCATCCTGATGGCGCTGGCGATGATCATCATCTGCGCCATGGTCGGCACCCGCGATCTCGGCCAGGAGGTGTTCATTGCGCTGTCCAAGGCCGATTCCGGCCGCGGCATCGTCGCCGGACTGGCCCTCGCCTTCATCGGCATCGTCGCCGACCGGCTGTTCAACGCCTGGACGGCCAAGGCGCGGGCAAGGCTGGGGTAGCCGCAAAACAGCGGATCGCGTCCGACCTTCGTCTTGCCCAAAATGCATCCCAAGCTGGCTTCATGCTGAAGCGCCCCACCGTGATTCTCGCCTTTCTGCTCATCCTGTCCGTCGCTGCTCACGCTGCGGATGGCCTAGAGCAGCGGCTTGGAAAGCTCCTCGACGAGGCCGAGCGCCTGACGCCGCTGCGCACGGTTGCCATCGCGCATGAGGGCGCGGTGGTGGCGGAGCGCGGCCATCGCGGCCACTCTCCGGCACGTCCTGCCAACATAAAATCGGCCTCCAAGTCGATCATCTCGGCGCTCGTCGGCATCGCCATCGACAAGGGCGTGCTGCAAGGCACTGACCAGAAGATCGCTCCGCTTCTTCAGGCCGACCTGCCCGCCGACGCGGATCCGCGGGTCCAGCAGGTTACGATCGGACATCTGCTTTCCATGCAGGCAGGGCTCGGACGGACCTCCGGCCCAAACTACGGGCGCTGGGTGGCAAGCGACAACTGGGTGCGGGCAGCGCTCGCCATGCCCTTCGACGACGATCCGGGCGGCACCATGCTATATTCCACCGGCTCGACCCATCTCCTTTCGGCGATCCTGACGCGGCGGACCGGCCGCTCGACCCTGGAACTGGCGCGCGAATGGCTCGGGCCGCAGCAGGGCTTTTCCATCACCGCCTGGGACCGCGACCCACAGGGCATCTATCTCGGCGGCAACCAGATGGCCATGAGCCCGCGCTCGCTGCTGGCCTTTGGCGAGCTCTACCGCAGCGGCGGGATGAGCCGCGGCGGACGGCAGCTCGTGCCGGCCGATTGGATCAAGCTCTCCTGGCAGCCACGCACCGTCTCGCGTTTCACCGGTGACGGTTACGGCTATGGTTGGTTCATCCGTCAGATCGCGGGCGAAGCGGTCGTCTACGGGTGGGGGTATGGCGGGCAGATGGTCTATGTTGTGCCGGGGCGCGCGTTGACCGTGGTCATGACTTCAGATGAAAACGGCCCCGCCGGCCGCAGCGGCCACCGCGACGATCTCCATGCCCTGCTCGGCCGGATCATTGAAGCGACGAAGGAGATGCGCGAGGCGCGCAGCAACTGACGCATGTCGCGCAAAGCTGTGTGGTGAAGAAGCCGCTACTCCGCCGCGACGCCTTTCACCTCGAGATAGGATTCCATTGAATCGTCCATCGCCTGCAGCCAGGGCGTATGGTGCAGCGGCGCCATCGTGCCGGTCATCAGCGAGCGGTAGGCGTGGTCGCGGAAACCCATGATGTCTTGCGCCTTGTGGTGCTCCCATTCCATGAAGGTCTGATTGACGGCCTCGACGTCGAAGCCCGGATAATCGGTCTGCTCCATCAACTCCCTGGTGTAGTCGCCCTGGAACCAGATCATCTGCTCGGCGTCTTCCAGCGTTTCCTCACGCGCCCGCCAGTTCCTGCCGTGTTCGGCCATCGCCTCGGCCGAAGGCAGTTTTATGCGGCCCATGATGACGTCGCGCGCGAACCAGGCCTGCGCGTCGAACATGTTGAACGTGTAGAACTGGTCCTGCATGCCGATATAGAACAGCTGCGGGTTCCTCTCCCAGACGACGCCCTCATAGAGCCCGTCCGGCCACATGCGGTTGGCGGTCTTGAGCTTCAGATCTTCGGTCAGGAATGGGAACGAGTGGAGATAGCCGGTGCACAGGATGATGGCGTCGACATCCCTGGTGCTGCCGTCCTTGAACTGCGCGGTTTTGCCGACGACCTTCTGCAGCAGCGGCACTTCCTTCCAGTTGTCAGGCCATTTGAAGCCCATCGGCTTCGAGCGGTAGCTGGAGGTGATCGATGTGGCGCCGTATTTGTAGCATTGCGAGCCGATGTCCTCGGCCGAATAGGAGCGGCCGATGATCAGGATGTCCTTATCCCTGAATTCCATGGCGTCGCGGAAATCATGGCTGTGCAGGATGCGGCCGTTGAAGGTCGAAAAACCTTCGAAGTAGGGAACGTTGGGCACGGAGAAGTGCCCCGAGGCAACGACGACGTTGTCGAACTCCTCCGAATAGGTGACGTCGTTGGTGCGGTCATGCGCGGTGACGGTGAACTTTTTCGTCGTGTCGGAGAAGGTCACCATGCGCACCGGACTGTTGAAGCGCACCCATTGGCGCACACCGGATTTTTCGACGCGGCCCTTGATGTAGTCCCACAGCACGGCGCGCGGCGGATAGGAGCCGATCGGCCGTCCGAAATGCTCCTCGAACGTATAGTCGGCGAATTCGAGGCATTCCTTCGGCCCGTTCGACCAGAGATAGCGGTACATCGAGCCATGCACCGGGTCGCCATGCTCGTCGAGGCCGGTGCGCCAGGTGTAATTCCACAGGCCGCCCCAGTCGGACTGCTTTTCGAAGCAGACGATTTCCGGAATGTCCGCACCGTTGTCGGCTGCCGACTTGAAGGCTCGAAGCTGGGCCATGCCGGAGGGTCCGGCTCCAATGACGGCAACACGACTTTTCATTGCGGGCCTCCCGGTCTCATTTCCCTAACGAAACAAATTTCACTGACAGGACAGTAATTGCCCCTTCGATGCTGTCAACAGGCCTTCTGCTGAAACCACGTTTCACCAATCGGATTTTCAGCAGAACCGCATGGCGGAAACCCGGAGAGCACGCGTTCGACATAAAGTGGCTTGCCGTCGCAGTTGCGCTCTGTATCAGCAGCGAATATGTTCACCCTGAGTGAAATTAATCTGCAGGACCGGGTGGCGACATGGCGAAGAAAGCTTCCAGTTTGAGGAATGGCGCCGCCGCCAAGGCCAAGCCACAGCCGAAGGGCGTGGCAACGATCCGGACGCCACTGACCCAAGACCCGCACGCCGTCCGCGACACCCGCGAAAAAGTCCTGGAGGTCGCAATCGGCCGCGAGGTGCGGGCGTTTCGCAAGAAACTCGGCATCACTGTTGCCGATCTTGCCGCTGCCACCGACATTTCGCTTGGCATGCTGTCGAAGATCGAAAACGGCATCACCTCGCCGTCGCTGACCACCTTGCAGGCGCTGTCGCGGGCGCTCGGCGTTCCGGTCACCGCCTTCTTCCGCCGCTTCGAGGAAGAGCGCAGCGCTGTCTTCGTCAAGGCCGGCCAAGGCCTCGATGTCGAGCGGCGGGGTACGCGCGCCGGCCATCAGTACAACCTGCTCGGCCATATCGGGTCGAACACCAGCGGGGTCGTCGTCGAGCCCTATCTGATCACGCTGACCGAGGATTCCGACGTGTTTCCGACCTTCCAGCACGAGGGCATGGAGTTCCTCTACATGCTCGAAGGCGAGGTGGTTTACCGGCACGGCAGCAATCTCTATCCGATGAAACCCGGCGACAGCCTGTTCTTCGACGCCGACGCGCCGCACGGCCCGGAACAGCTGACGCAACTGCCGATGCGCTATCTCTCGATCATCTGCTATCCGCAGAGTAGCGCGGTTTGAGCGGCTTCGGACGCAAGCGAAGTCCCCTCATTGAGCGCCGTGGCCGCGAAGCGGCCGGATGGAATGTTACAGGTCCAGGCTAGAACCGCTCTATCTCTTTGTTTATGCGCAATTCCCTAGGGAAAGCCGTTTCACGCTTTTCCTGGAATTGCTCTAATGCATGTCGCGCAAAAGTGTGCAGCGGTTTTGCGATATCGACATGCATGAAACAACAACCTAAAGCGCGTCGCATGGGGCCGGTCAAATGCGATGCGCTTTAGGATGACGGCAGGCCGAAGGCCGCAAACAAGCTGGGGCCGAGCGGCGGCACATAGATCGTCAGGGCGGCGATACCGCCCTCGGCGGGCTCGATCACATGCAGCGAATGGGCTCGCCACGCAGGGTCATTCTGGCTGCGGGAATAGACCCCGACTGCCGGCTGGGCATTGGCTCCAATGGCTACGGTGCGGAAGCCCGAAAAATTGCCCCAGATGGTCTCGAGGAAACTGCGGATCGCCGCGCGTCCACGATACCATTCCTGCCAGGGCGGCATGCGATAGGTGGCGTCCTCCCGCAGGAGTTCGATCAGGCTGTCGAGATTGGCGGCCTCCCAGGCTCGCATGTAACGTTCGAGCAGCAGGCCTTCGTCGGGGTTGGGCTTCGATCGATGGATGGGACGTCCTTGGGGATATCGCGCCGCAAGGGTTATGCGGGCCCGCTGCAATGCGCTGTTGATCGAAACCGTCGACCCGCCCAGCAATCCCGCCGTTTCGACAGCCGACCAGCCCAGCACGTCGGAAAGCAGTAGAGCGGCGCGCTGCCTGGGCGGCAGATCCTGGATCGCGGCGACGAAAGCGAGTTGGACGGCTTCGCGGGTCTCGTAGCGCGCTTCCGGACCCGGCTCACCATCAGCGCGGCCCGGTAGCTCTGCGTCCGGGTAAGGCTCCAACCAGGTGACCTCGGCTGCAGGGCCGCCTGTGGCCATCCCGTGGGAAGCCGGCCGTTCGGGCTGCTGGAGAATGCGATTCGCCCTCGACCTGGCCTTGAGCGCGTTGAGGCAAGAGTTGGTCGCGATCGTGTAGAGCCAACCGCGAACCGAACCCCGCCCATCGAACTCCGATCTTGCGCGCCAGGCGCGCAGAAGCGTGTCCTGGACAAGGTCGTCCGCCTCGTGCAGCGAGCCCATCATGCGATAGCAATGGAGCTTGAGCTCCCGGCGATGGGCAGCCGTGAACTGTTCGAAGGCCAGCCGATCGAGGATCGGCTGGCCCGGCTCACGTACCGGCTTGAGAGGTGCCTGCGAGTCTGTCATGCGGATCCGGCAATTTTGAGTCCGGTTTGCATTACGCGCGCCTAGCCCGCCGGCGCAAGCCCGCTCCCGCTCACCGCGAAGGAATATCCTTGCGGTTTTTGGGTGGCGAGTGCGACCACCGCACCTCCCACGTCGGCCGGCGTTTGCATGTCGAGGATGCCCGCGATGAACTCCATGGGCCGGATGCCCCTATAGGCCGAAATGCTCTCGATGCCGGCGTCGCCCACGCCGGTCCCTGGCATGATGCGCATAGGCGCAAGCGCCATGAAGCGCAGGTCGAGGCCGAGCCGATCCGATTCCTTCTGGCTATGACCGGCCAGGAACATCTGCATGCGTTTTGCGCCGGCATAGCCGCCGGAATTCGGTGGCCCCCCGGTCAAGGCCGCGCCGCTGGAGATCAGAACAACCCGGGCGCCCGGTTTGAGCGGACGCCGAAGCGCGGCCTTGCAAAACAGAAACGACGCCTTGACGTCCGTTTCCCAGTTTGCGGAGAACGCCTCCCAGTTCTGTTCATGTAGGGGCGCGGAGGGGGCAAGAGCACCTGCGCATATCACCAGGACGTCCGGTTCCAGCGCGGCGAAGACCTGATCGGGAGCGATGTCCACAGTTGCATCGACCGCGAACGTCTTCACGCCCGAAGTCTCCCGGGCAAATTCCGCCAGGGTCTGTGCGCTGCGGGCGACTGCGAGGACCGTCGCTCCCTCGCTGAGGGCGGCTTCTACGATCGAGCGGCCGACACCACGGCTTCCTCCAACGACGACGACATTCTGACCTTGTAACAATCTCATGGACCCACCTTGCTATCCGGGCAGCTGGACCATCCAGGCACGCCCATTGATAAGGACAGCGCAGGCGGTCTGAAATCATCGGTGCGGGTTAAAAATCTTCTCAGGTGATCGGAAGCGCCGGTGCAAGCCTCCTTAATCCGGCCCGAAGCCGGGCGATGTCGGGCTGCCGTCGTCCAGCTTCGACAGCCATTCGACCAGCGTCGCGCGGTAGCGTGTCAGGCCTTTGTAATTGGCGAGCTCTTCGGGAAGGTCGCGGATGACGCGGTGCAGGCGCCGCGCCCATTTCGGCTGGGTCACCAGCTCGTCCATTTTGATGAGATAACAGCGGATCGGGAAGACGATGCCGTTCGAGCGCGGCAGCCGCCAGAAGCTCTGCAATTCGACACGCAGATGGACCTTGTCGCCGACGTTTTCGGGCGTCACCGTCGCCCGGTCCGGACCCCATTTGTGGTAATTTTCCGGGCTGGTGTCGAGGCGCGGATTGATCGTCATCGTCCAGTTCAGCCGCCGCGCCGGCTTGCCTTGCTGGATGTTGGTGAGGAATTTCAGCGCCCGGACGAATATGCCCTTCTCATGCGCCAGCGGCACCGGCGCGTGCCACTCGAAGAAGTTCATGCCGATGTCGAAATCGAGCGACCAATCGGCCTGGGTGGTGACCATGCCGGCATCCATCCACAGATTGCCGTCACGCTGGTCGAGGATGCAGAAATCGCCTTGCGATTGCCGCGTGATGTATTCCATCGGCCCATAGGGCAGTGTCGACACGTCGCCGAAGGTGAAGCTGTCGTCGATGCCGAGCGGCCGATTGATCCAGCGCCATCTGTCGCCGTCGCGCGTCAGCGTGAAATGCTCGGGATAGCCCAGCGTCTGCTGTTCCATCAGGAGTTCGAGTACGTCCCAGCCGGCCAGCGTCATATGCGGCAGCGACTGGCAGCGCAGCGGGTCTTCCGCCAACACCAGCGCACGGTCCTGCATCTCGGCGACATAGTGCTCGTCGACGTCGATCAGGTTTTCGAGCACGCTGCCCTTCGGCCCCAGAACATGCGGCTCGATATTGACCGCATACATGTAGCTGTCTTCGTAGAACGGGAACGGGAACCGCCTGATGTGCTCCGGGCTGTTCCTGAAGGTGAAGTCGTTACGGAACGTTTCGTTACGAAAGGTGATGCCCAGGCTCGCCTCCTATCTTTCCAGAACCAGCGACCTGCCCTCGAAGCGCGAGACGCAGGGCATGATCTTCTTGCCGCAACGGTGCTCTTCCTCGCTCAGCCAGTGGTCGTTGTGGATGAAGTTGCCGTCATGCGCGATGACATTGGTCTCGCACTGGCCGCAGACGCCGCCGCGGCAGAGATAGGGCGGATCGACGCCTGCCGCCTCGATCGCCTCGAGCAGGCTCTGCTGCTCGTCGACGCGGATCGTCTTGCCGCTGACCGCCAGCGTCACCTCGAACGGGGCACCGGGCTGCGGAGCGGCAAAATGCTCGAAATGCACGGTTTCCGCCGGCCAGCCCAGCGCAGCGGCGCGATCGCGCACCCAGCCGATCATGCCCGACGGGCCGCAGACGTAGAGATGAGTGCCAAGCGGCTGCGACGACAGCAGCCGGTCGAGCTCGATGCGCTCGTCGCGATCGTCGTGATAGAGCCTGACCCGGCGATCGTAGCGCTCCTTGAGCACATCGGCATAGGTGCCGAGCGAAGCCGTGCGGCAGGTGTAATGCAGCTCGAAATTGCCGCCATCCGCCGCCAGCTGCGCGGTCTGCGCCATGAACGGCGTGATGCCGATGCCGCCGGCCAGCATCAAATGCTTCCTGGCGCGCAGGTCGAGCGAGAACAGATTGACCGGATAGCTGATCACCATCTCATGGCCGGGCCTGACAGTGCTGTGCATGAACAGCGAGCCGCCGCGGCCGGCATCGTCGCGGCGCACCGAGATGGTGTACTCGCGCGTGTCGAGCGGCGAGCCCATCAGCGAATAGGGATTGAGCCTGGTCCGCTCGCCGTCGCGCATCTCCACCACAACATGGGCGCCGCCGGAGAATGTCGGCAAAAGCTGCCCGTCGCGCCGGCGGAAATGGAAGCGCGTTACCAGTTCGTTGACCGGGACGACATCGCTCACGACGACGTCAAGCTTGGTGGTGCCGGTGCTCATCGAAAGATCTCCTCCGCCGGAGGAATTTCGCTGCGGTCTTCCGCGTTGATGCAGACGCCCTGGAATGCGGCGAGGCGCCTGGAATAGTGATCGCGTACCAGAAGAAGCAGGCCACAATGCGAGCAGGTCGCCGGCTGCGTCGTCACGTTTTCGGTGATGCCCTTGCAATGGACGCATTGGACGCGGCGCGCCAGCGAGCCGCGATGCTCGGTCAGGATCGAGGTGTGGTCGATGCCGGCCTCGAGCGCCGCCTGCATCGCCTGGCCGATCAGCCCCTCGGTGCCGGCGAGATAGAGGCGCAGGCCCATATGCGCGTTGGCCAGCGTCTGCTTCAGCCGCGGCAGGGCGCTGACGAAGGAAGGTCCCTGGTAGAGCTGAGCCGGCTTCAGCGCTTCGAGCGCGGCGACATGCTGGCCCTCATTACCGGGGATGAAAATAATATGGGCATTTGCAAAAAAACCGTCGGGCGCTTTGGGGGCCAAGTCCGTTATCGCCAGCGCGCCGTCTGCATCGGCCACGAAAAGATGGTGCTTGCCGGGCTGCGGCGACAGGGTTCCGTAGACCGGCCGGCTGATGATGCTTTTCGCTGCCATCCTCTCAGTATGCCTCAGCCTTTTGCCGTGCGCTTCGTCTTCTTCGGATCATCGAATGGAAGCGGCTCAGCCGTCGCGCTGATGGCGCCGCTCTGGTTGCGGATCTCGAGCCGGGTGCCCTGGACGGCGCAGTCGACGTCGAGCCGGGCAATGCCCATCGATTTCTGGACCAGCGGCGAATACATGGCGCAGGTCACCACGCCGACCCTTTTGCCGTCGCGATAGACCGGTGCGCCCTCGTCGGCCGGCTCCTTGCCTTCGAGCAGCACGCCGAAGATCTTGAAGCGTTCCTTGCCCTTGAGGCGGTAGTGCTCCTCGGCGCCGCGAAACCCTGTCTTGCCGGGGCTGACGGTAAAATCGAGGCCGAGTTCCCACAGCGTGTCGCCGGGGCCTTCGTTCTCGAACGGATATTTCTGCGAATTGTCGTAGGGGTAGAACAGGAGGTAGCTCTCGACGCGCAGCATATCGAGCGTGGTGAACCGGCACGGGATGATGCCGGCGCTCTTGCCCTCGTCGAGGATGGTGTCCCAGATCGTGCCGGCATCCTGGCCACGGCAGAAGATCTCGTAGCCGCGTTCGCCGGTGTAGCCGGTGCGCGAGATCATCACCGGAAAACCGAACAGCCGGGTCTGCATGTGATGGAAATAGGCGAGGTCGCGTATGCCAGGCACATGCTTGGCCAGGTAGTCGACTGATATCGGTCCCTGCAGCGAAAGGTCGTGCAGATTGTCGTCAAAGCGCAGCGAGACATCGCGGCCCATGGCGGCGCGCTGCAACTCCTCATGGCCGGTGCCCGAACCATGCACGACCATCCAGGCATTCGGACCGGTGCGGTAGAGGATGCAATCATCGGTGAACTTGCCGGCCTCGTTGAGCATGCAGGCATAAGCCGACTTGCCGGGATATATTTTCTCGACGTCGCGCGTCGTGGCGAGGTCGATCAGGTGCGAGGCATGCGGCCCGGTGATGTGGACCTTTTTCAGGCCCGACACGTCCATCAGCCCGGCCTTGGTGCGGATGGCGATGTACTCCTCGTCGGCGTCCTTGTCGTAGGTCCAGGCCGTGCCCATCCCGCTCCAGTCTTCGAGCTTCGAACCGAGCGCACGATGGCGATCCGCCAAGGTCGAAAATCTCCAGGATGCGGTCATGGACTTGCTTCTCCTCACAAGATTGCCGGCGTCCGCCGCTCAAGGGCACTGAGGCCATGCGACGGTCCGCGCCATATTGACTCAAAACTCCAAAAGCGCGCAATACTAAGATGCAAAAAGTTTTACTGAGAGGCAAGGAACGCAACTGAACGGAGGGGACATGCAATGGAAGGGAATCTCAACGCTCTAACGACCATTTTCACGGAGTTCTATTACTGGGTGACCATCGTCATGATGTTCCTGATCCATGTCGGGTTCTGCATGTACGAGGTCGGCGTGTCGCGTCGGCGCAATCATCTGAAAACGCTGATGAAAAACGCGATGGCGATTCCGCTCGTCACGATCACCTTCTATTTTTTCGGCTGGTGGATCTATTTCGGCTTCCCCAACGGGCCGGGCATCGCCGGCGGACTTGTCACCGCACCATTTGCCGAACCATGGAATCCGCTGATGGGCACCCATCTCTCCGGTGTCAATCCAGGCGAGACGGGGGTCACGCCCACTGACGCCGCGCTGTGGCATCGCCTCAACGGCGTGTTCTGGGGCGCCTTTCTGCTGTTTTCCATCACGACGGCGTCGATCATCTCGGGCTCGATCATAGAGCGCGCGCGCTCTGGCGCGTTCTGGATCGTCGCGGTGCTGATCGGCTCGGTCCTGTGGATCCTCGACGCGTCCTGGGGCTGGCATCCGCAAGGCTGGATGGTGAAACTCTGGGGCTATCATGATGCGTATGCATCGGGGGTCGTGCACGCGATCGCCGGCGGAGCGGCGCTCGCTTTTCTCATCGTGCTGGGCCCGCGCATCGGCAAGTTCAGGCCCGACGGCACGGCGCGCGACATCCCGCCCCACAATGTCTGGCTGGTCACGATCGGCCTGTTCCTGATCTTCACCGGCTTCTGGGGCTTCTATGCCGCGTGCAACATTCCGCTGATCAGCCCGGCCACGATTGCTGGCCAGATCACCGGCGAGACCTGGACGGCGACCAATATCTATCTCGCGCCGACCACGCTCTCGGCGATCACCTTCAACTTCTTGATGTCGCTGTCGGGCGGCATGCTGGCCGGCTACATCGTCTCGAAAGGCGACCCTTTCTGGACGTTCTCTATGGGGCTTTGCGGCATTATCTCGGCCTCGGCCGGCAATGACCTCTATCACCCGATCCAGGCGATGCTGATCGGCGCGATCGTCCCGAGCATCTGCTACAAGCTGCACTATTTCGTCGAGCGCCGCTTCAAGATCGATGATGCGGTCGGCGCCGTTGCCGTGCACGGTTATGGCGGCTTTCTCGGCGTCGTGGTGGCGGGATTCATGCTGTGGGGACAGCCGTCCTCGCCCTATGAAGGCTTCGCGCACATCAACCCGCTCGGCAATTTTGCCGGCGCGGTGCTGATGTTCGCGCTCGGCTTCGTCCCCACCTTCGTCGTCTGCAAGATCCTCAACAGCATGAACCTCCTGCGCGTACCGAAGAAGGTCGAACTCGAGGGCGTCGACTTTGCCCTCAACCATGCGTTCGAGGCGTCGGTCCGCGAACTGGGAACCGCCGAAAAGGCCATGATCAAATAGTCAACCGACAACTAGTCAACCGACAGGGAGAACCGCAATGTCGACCAATGGAATGGAAAGCTGGGCCGTGGACCTCAAGGACGTCGGCGCGATCTACCCTTTCCAGGGTTCTGAAGTGGTGATGGTGATCGTCGGCCTCGCCTTCTGGATCGGGTGGCACGTCCTCCAGACGCGCCAGGAGAACGCTGAGATCGAGGCCGATATGGCGGCGGATCGCAGCGGCGAGGAGACCAGAAAGGCGATCGATCGCCATTAGACCGGAATAAGGTCGTCTGGCGCGTCATTTGCGCCGGACGACTTGTCCAAGATGAAAAAAACTTTCATATGAGTTGAATTCTATTTATGAAGCTGGTAGCACCGAAATCATACCTCACCGCGGGAGCCTGACATGTGCGGAATCGTCGGATTGTTTTTGAAGGACAAGTCGCTCGAGCCCCAGCTCGGCTTGATGCTTTCGGAGATGCTGATCTCGCTCAGCGATCGCGGTCCCGACAGTGCCGGCATCGCCATCTATGGCACGCCATCCGGCAACGAGGCCAAGATCACCATGCAGTCGGCAAAGCCGGAGCAGGATTTCAGCAACCTTCACGCCGAACTCGCCAAGGCGATCGGAGCGCCGGTAAGCATCGCAGTGAAATCGACGCATGCGGTGGTCAGGACCGCACCTGCCAAGATCGACGAAGTGCGCGAGGCGATCCAGTCGCTGCGCCCCGACATCCGCATCATGGGCGCCGGCGACGTTGTCGAAATCTACAAGGAGGTCGGCTTGCCCGAAACGGTGGTCGATCGCTTCGACGTGCGCAGCATGACCGGCACGCACGGCATCGGCCATACCCGCATGGCGACGGAATCGGCAGTTACGACGATGGGCGCGCATCCGTTCTCGACCGGCGCCGACCAATGCCTGGTGCATAATGGCTCGCTTTCCAATCACAACAATGTCCGCCGCGAGCTGATCCGCGAAGGCATGAAATTCGAGACCGAGAACGACACCGAAGTCGCGGCCGCCTATCTCTCCTCGCAGATGGCGCATGGCAAGAATCTCGGCGAGGCGCTGGAAGGCACGCTGAGCGACCTCGACGGCTTCTTCACCTTCGTCGTCGGCACCAAGAACGGCTTCGGCGTGGTGCGCGATCCGATCGCCTGCAAGCCTGCCGTCATGGCCGAGACCGACCAATATGTCGCCTTCGGCTCGGAGTATCGTGCGCTGACCAAACTGCCCGGCATCGACAATGCGAGGGTCTGGGAACCCGAGCCTGCAACCGTCTATTTCTGGGAGCATTGAGTTCATGCCGGCAATCAACGTCTCCAAGGCACTCGACCAGAGCCATGCATCCAGGGTCTTCGACCTGGCCGAGATGCCGTTGCGCGAGCTTAACCAGGCGCTTCACGATTTGACTCCCGGTTCGAACCAGACCGCCTGGGAAGTGCTCAATCCGAAAGGCAGCCATTCGGTCGCCGTCGGCGTCGACCAGCCGGTCACCGTCGATGTCCGCGGCAGCGTCGGCTATTATTGCGGCGGCATGAACGACGGCAGCGCCATCACGGTGCATGGCTCGGCCGGACCCGGCGTCGGCGAAAACATGATGTCGGGCTCGATAACGGTCAAAGGCGATGCCAGCCAATATGCCGGTGCCACCGGCAGGGGCGGGCTGCTGGTCATCGAGGGCAACGCGTCGTCGCGCTGCGGCATCTCGATGAAGGGCATCGACATCGTCGTCCACGGCGATATCGGCCATATGTCGGCCTTCATGGCGCAGTCCGGCAATCTGGTGGTGCTGGGCGATGCCGGCGATGCGCTCGGCGATTCCATCTACGAGGCGCGGCTGTTCGTGCGCGGCAAGGTCGGCAGCCTCGGCGCCGACTGCATCGCCAAGGAGATGCGGCCCGAGCATCTGGCATTGCTGCAGGACCTGCTCGACCGCGCCGGGGTGACCGGCGTCAAGGCGGCGGAGTTCACGCGTTACGGCTCGGCGCGCACCCTATACAATTTCAACATCGACAACGCCGACGCGTATTGAGGCTCAATGACCTATCGCAACCCGCCGACGACGCCGCGCAAATCCGCGACCTTCGACGACTACACGCTTTCCGAGATCCGTCGCGCCGCTGCGACCGGCATCTATGATATCCGCGGCGCCGGCGCCAAGCGNCGACTACACGCTTTCCGAGATCCGTCGCGCCGCTGCGACCGGCATCTATGATATCCGCGGCGCCGGCGCCAAGCGCAGGCTGCCGCATTTCGACGACCTGCTTGTCCTCGGCGCCTCGATCTCGCGCTATCCGCTCGAAGGCTATCGCGAGCGCTGCGACACCAGCGTCGTGCTGGGCTCGCGCCATGCGAAAAAGCCGATCGAGCTGAAAATCCCGATCACCATTGCCGGCATGAGTTTTGGCTCGCTGTCCGGCCCGGCCAAGGAAGCGCTCGGCCGCGGCGCGACGCTGTCCGGCACCTCGACGACGACCGGCGACGGCGGCATGACCGAGGAAGAGCGCGGCCATTCCAAGACGCTGGTCTACCAGTACCTGCCGTCGCGCTACGGCATGAACCCGCGCGACTTGCGCCGGGCGGATGCGATCGAGATCGTCGTCGGCCAGGGTGCCAAGCCCGGTGGCGGCGGCATGCTGCTTGGCCAGAAGATCTCCGACCGTGTCGCCGAAATGCGCACGCTGCCCAAGGGTATCGACCAGCGCTCAGCCTCACGCCATCCCGACTGGACCGGGCCCGACGATCTCGAAATCAAGATCCTGGAACTGCGTGAAATCACCGACTGGGAAAAGCCGATCTACGTCAAGGTCGGCGGCGCGCGGCCCTATTACGATACAGCCCTTGCGGTGAAATCAGGCGCCGATGTCGTCGTGATCGACGGAATGCAGGGCGGCACCGCCGCAACCCAGGAAGTGTTCATCGAGAATGTCGGCCAGCCGACGCTTGCCTGCATCCGCCCGGCGGTGCAGGCACTGCAGGATCTCGGCATGCATCGCAAGGTGCAGCTGATCATCTCGGGCGGCATCCGCAACGGCGCCGATGTCGCCAAGGCGCTGGCGCTCGGCGTCGACGCGGTGTCGATCGGCACCGCCGCACTTGTCGCGCTCGGCGACAACGATCCGCGCTGGGAAGCGGACTACAACGAGCTCGGCACCACCGCCGGCGCCTATGACGATTGGCACGAGGGCCGCGATCCGGCCGGCATCACCACGCAGGACCCCGAGCTGATGAAACGGCTCGATCCGATAGCGGCAGGAAGACGGCTGGCGAATTACCTCAAGGTGATGACGCTGGAGGCGCAGACGATCGCCCGCGCCTGCGGCAAGAACAGCCTGCACAATCTCGAGCCCGAGGATCTCGTCGCGCTGACGATCGAAGCCGCCGCCATGGCCGGTGTGCCGCTGGCCGGGACCAACTGGATACCGGGGAAGAACGGCTTCTGATACCAAACTACCAAATACCAATAAGCGAGGAACTATAATGGGGAACGATCTCGCCGCCTTCGCCAAAGGGAACGGTGTCAAATATTTCATGATTTCCTACACCGACCTGTTCGGTGGACAGCGCGCCAAACTGGTGCCGGCGCAGGCCATCGCCGACATGCAGAAGGACGGCGCCGGCTTTGCCGGCTTTGCCACCTGGCTCGACCTGACGCCGGCGCATCCAGACATGCTGGCGGTGCCTGATCCGGATTCGGTCATCCAGCTGCCGTGGAAGCCGGAAGTCGCCTGGATTGCCGCCAATTGCATGATGGACGAAAAAACGGTCGCTCAGGCGCCGCGCAACACGCTGAAGCGGCTGATTGACGAGGCGGCGGGCGACGGCATGCATGTCAAGACCGGCGTCGAGGCCGAGTTCTTCCTGATCTCGCCGGACGGCAAGACGATTTCCGACGAATACGACACGGCGTCAAAGCCCTGCTACGACCAGCAGGCGGTGATGCGGCGCTACGATGTCATCGCCGAGATCTGCGACCACATGCTGGCGCTCGGCTGGGGCGCCTACCAGAACGACCATGAGGACGCCAACGGCCAGTTCGAGATGAACTGGGCCTTCGACGATGCGCTGGCGACCGCCGACAAGCATTCCTTCTTCAAGTTCATGGTGAGGTCCGTTGCAGAAAAGCACGGCCTGCGCGCCACCTTCATGCCAAAACCGTTCCCCGGCCTGACCGGCAATGGCTGTCACGCCCACATCTCGGTGTGGGACAAGGACGGCAAGACCAATGTCTTTGCCGACAACGCCATGGAGCTCGGCCTGTCGGCGAAGGGCAGGAATTTTCTCGGCGGCATCATGAAGCATGCCTCGGCACTTGCCGCGATCACCAACCCGACGGTCAATTCCTACAAGCGCATCAATGCGCCGCGTACCATTTCGGGCGCCACCTGGGCGCCGAACTCGGTGACCTGGACCGGCAACAACCGCACCCATATGGTGCGCGTGCCCGGCCCGGGACGCTTCGAGCTGCGCCTGCCCGACGGCGCGGCAAACCCTTATCTGCTGCAGGCGGTCATCATCGCCGCCGGCCTCGACGGCATCCGCTCGAAGG
This sequence comes from Mesorhizobium sp. L48C026A00, assembly GCF_000502375.1. NCBI lineage: Bacteria > Pseudomonadati > Pseudomonadota > Alphaproteobacteria > Hyphomicrobiales > Phyllobacteriaceae > Mesorhizobium > Mesorhizobium sp. L48C026A00. The sequence continues at coordinate 179,202 of NZ_AYWU01000008.1, forward strand.
CCGATCCGGGCAAGCGCTACGACATCGACATGTACCAGTTCGGGCATACGGTGGAGGGCGCGCCGAAGCTGCCGCTCAACCTGCTCGACGCGTTGCGCGAGTTCGACAACGACAAATCGCTCAAGGCGGCGCTGGGTGAGGAATTCTCGTCGGCTTATCTAAAGCTGAAGCACCAGGAATGGAATTCCTATGCTTCCCACTTCACCCAGTGGGAGCGCGACCACACGCTGGATATCTAGAGCATCGGACCGAAAAATGTGAAGCGGTTTTCGGATGATTCCGATGCGTCAAGAATGGTCCTGCGCGGCGCGAGCGACCTCGGAATAGAGTCATGAAATACTCGATCTTCTCCCTCGCCCGCGCCGCATTTTCCGGCCACAAGAATTGGCAGCGCACCTGGCGCGACGCCAGCCCGAAGGACCGCTACGACGTGGTGATCATCGGCGGCGGCGGCCACGGCCTGGCGACGGCATGGTTCCTCGCCAGCGAACACGGCATCAGGAATGTCGCCGTGCTCGAAAAGGGCTGGATCGGCTCCGGCAATGCCGGCCGCAACACCACCATCATCCGCTCCAATTACGGGCTGCCCGGCAATACCGGCTTCTACGAGCTGTCGATGAAGCTGTGGGAGCGGATGGAGCAGGACCTCAACTACAACACGATGGTCAGCCAGCGCGGCGTCATCAACCTTTACCATTCCGATGCGCAGCGCGACGCCTATGCGCGGCGCGGCAACACGATGCGCATCAACGGCATCGATGCCGAGCTGCTCGATCTTGCCGCGGTCAAGAAGATGATGCCGTTCCTGAACTTCGACAATGCCCGCTTTCCCGTGCAAGGCGGCCTGCTGCAGCGGCGCGGCGGCACCGCGCGCCACGACGCGGTGGTCTGGGGCTACGCCCATGCGGCGAGCGCGCTCGGTGTCGATATCATCCAGAACTGCGAGGTGACAGGTTTTGTGCGCGATGCCAACGGCAAGGTGACCGGCGTCGAGACTTCGCGCGGCACAATCGGCGCCGGCAAGGTCGGCATGGCCGTCGCCGGCAGTTCGTCGCGGGTCGCGGCGATGGCGGGCCTGCGGCTGCCGATCGAGAGCCACGTGCTGCAGGCCTTCGTCTCCGAGGCGATCAAGCCGCTGATCCCCAATGTCATGACCTTCGGCGCCGGCCATTTCTATGTCAGCCAGTCGGACAAGGGCGGGCTGGTCTTCGGCGGCGATATAGACGGCTACAATTCCTATGCCCAGCGCGGCAACATGCCTGTGATGGAAGACGTCTGCGAGGGCGGCATGGCGCTGATGCCGATGATCGGTCGCGTGCGCCTCTTGCGCCAATGGGGCGGCATCATGGACATGTCGATGGACGGCTCGCCGATCATCGACAAGACGCCGGTGGACGGGCTCTATCTCAATGCCGGCTGGTGCTATGGCGGCTTCAAGGCGACGCCCGGCTCCGGCCTTGTCTTTGCTCATCTTCTGGCCCGCGACGAACTGCACAAGGAGGCGGCGCGCTTCCGCCTCGACCGGTTCCGGCGGGGCGCGATGATCGATGAAAAGGGCGTCGGCGCCCAACCGAACCTGCACTGAGGACGGTCCAAAAGCATGCGTATTGTCTGTCCCTTCTGCGGCGAACGCGAACTCGGCGAGTTTACCTATCTCGGCGACGCCAAGCCGATGCGGCCGGCAGCCGGCGCCTCGGAAGACGAGGTGTTCGACTATGTCTATCTGCGCGACAACATTGCCGGCGAGGCCAGCGAACATTGGTGCCACGGCGGCGGCTGCCGGGCCTGGCTGAAGATCACCCGCAACACGCTGACGCACGAGATCTCCTGGGTCGAGCCGGCGGCGGGCGTCGGGGCGAGGCAGGTGGCAAAATGAATTCTGTCCAAGTTGGCGCCGCCCCTCACCCTTACCCTCTCCCCGTGAAGAACGGGGAGAGGGGGATCGCCAGCGTTGCGGCCGGTGTCCAGTTGATAGATGGGTAACACTTTGAACCGGATACATGGGTTACAGTTTTCCCCCTGTCGTG